>NZ_JAXIVU010000015.1:0-62863 GCF_034259425.1 Denitrificimonas halotolerans | reverse complement strand
TGAAACGATGTATCGCCGATGGTAGTGTGGGGTTTCCCCATGTGAGAGTAGGTCATCGTCAAGCTTATACAGCAAAACCCCAGTTCAGAAATGAACTGGGGTTTTTTTATGCCCAGAAAAAACAGCAGCTGCAGGATAATGCAGACTGAATCAGCCGTGCGCAAAATAAAGGACGAACAATTAGAAGCAGATAGCAGATAGCAGATAGCAGATAGCAGATAGCAGATAGCAGATAGCAGATAGAAGTCAGTACTGCACTGTAACATCCAGCCCGAGCAGCGCCACGTTCTGATATGTACATTCGGAGGGGCAACTCAACGCTTGAGTGGCATTCTCTTCCTGAGAGCGCTCAATACAGCCTTCCTTAGCCATAACGCTCAAAACATCAGTGTCCTTAAGGGCTCTTGCGTGCAACCATCCTTGTCTTTTAACCGTGTCTGATGACTCACCTTCCTAGCTCACCTTCAGCGCAGGCCCTGTTCGAATCAAGCTACAGTGCAGTACTTAATTTGTATTCTAGCCTGCAATGACCTGCTGTCAGGGCGACAAAAGTATAGTAATTAACTGTTAAATCTGGACTACAGTGAAAAGATTGTGTGCGGTTTATATTGCTGTTCTATTAAGAGCTTTCCTGCATTCATTGCGTGTTTGTAACTATATTTTTGTGAATTGCTTACGAAGCTAAGTGGTATATCGACTGCATGTTTTGTTGCTGAGCCAATGTAATGTGACGCTTAATATTTTGACTGGCAGCAAGGGGTATATGCTGCAGCTACTCTTGCCGGCAGGCTCTATTAAAATAAATTTATAACTTTTACTTTATCATAAGATTGGTTCAATCAGTTCTCTGGATAATATTTATCTGAATTTTTTCAGATTTTATCAATCATCAACTCTAATTTTCTCAGATTTTCTATCGGTATAGTCGTTACTTATATACATAGTGTTAGTTGTATTTGATAGTGGTTATAAGTTGTTTTTTGTATATTATATCGCTTGACTTTGATGTCGAAGTATATAACTAACTGTCTATATATAAAGATTTAAATTTGTTGTCTTTATTTGTGCGGGGGTTTCTACAATTCATTTGTGCGTGACATTTTTAACTGTTTTGTAGATTGATTATTTTAAGATTTGTATGGGGCGCTTACCTTGTAGATGAATAGCTGTTTACTTGGCAAGATATATAAGATTATTTATTCATTTTAATATCTTTAATTAGAATGATTATTGAAATTAGAGGAAAGTATGACTAGTCAGACTATCGGTGTAGTTGCTAAAGGCTCTGGTAAATTGGAGAACTTGGGCTGGGTGGATAAGGTAACGCTTGATTCTACTAGCTTAGTGAAAATGCCATTTGGACCAAGAGATGTCATAACTTATGAACAAGTTGGTAGTGATTTGATCATCACAGTTAAGCCAGGTAAAGAAGTCACAATTGAAAACTTCTTTACTAAATTTGAGGACGATGATGCACTAAACGAGCTTGTTCTCGAAGATGAAAATGGTGTGTTATGGCGTGGCGAACACGATTTTATGTCATCTGAGTTTACATTTACTGAAATTTCTGCTGATGAAGCTGGTGTTGCCTCTATTGCTGAGTCTAGCGAGGGGTTACCTGATTGGCTTATTTTTGGGCTGGCAGTATTAGGAGTTGGCGTAGTCGTGGATAACTATCAGCGTGGTGGCTCGTCATCGGGTAGCTATGTTGGTAGTGATGATTCAGACAGCGACTCCGATTCAGATAGCGACTCCGACTCAGACAGTGACTCCGATTCAGATAGCGACTCCGATTCAGATAGCGACTCCGACTCAGACAGTGACTCCGATTCAGATAGCGACTCCGATTCAGATAGCGACTCCGATTCAGATAGCGACTCCGACTCAGACAGTGACTCCGATTCAGATAGCGACTCGGATTCAGATAGCGACTCCGATTCAGATAGCGACTCCGACTCAGACAGTGACTCCGACTCAGACAGTGACTCCGACTCAGATAGCGACTCCGACTCAGACAGTGACTCCGATTCGGACAGTGACTCCGACTCAGACAGTGACTCCGATTCAGATAGCGACTCCGATTCAGATAGCGACTCCGACTCAGACAGTGACTCCGATTCAGATAGCGATTCTGACGCTGATAACTCTAATGAACTATTGGATCCTAGCCAAGAATTGGCTGGCTCGCTCCTGACAGGATTGAATGATTTGCTTGGTTCGACTGGAGTTTCCAGTATAAACGGTACCGTTGGCAATGTTATTGGTGTTACAGATGACTTAACCGATCGTCTAAGTGATGTCTTAAAACCTTTATTAGGCACAGACTTTAAGGTGGAAGATCCTAACGCTTTAGACTCTGTTGATAATGTAGTTGCGCAAGTTACTAGCGGCGTTGGTGAGTTATTAGATCCTTTGCTGCAAGATTTGTTTCCGGGTGAGCTTGGTTCAAAACTACTCGAAGCGCTTAATTTACAAGTTGACTTTGTTACAGATGGTATAACCAATCTGCTGCTTAATGAAGAAGGTTTCTTAGGAGGACTTTTAGCAGGTTTGGGTTTAAGTGGACCTTTAGGTGAGTTAGTTGGTCAGGGTGGACACTTAGATGGACTGTTAACTGAATTACTTGATGAAAGTGCTCTTTTAGGAGGACTCTTTGCAGAGCAGGGTCTAGTGAGTGGTCTGCTTGCACAGGACGGTTTGTTAGGTTCTGTCTTAAATGAAAATGGGCTCGTTGGGCAGTTATTAAGTGAAAATGGTTTGCTAGGTGGTTTATTAGCAGAAGGCGGGGTCTTAAACGGCCTGCTTGGTGAGTTATTGGCTGATAACGCTTTGCTAGGCTCTTTGCTGGATGGTTTGCTTGGTGAAGACGTCTTGCTCGGTGGTTTGTTAGGCGAAAACGGTTTACTTGATGGGCTCTTGTTAAACGAAGACAGTCTATTGGCTGTTTTGCTTGGCTCTCAGGGGATATTGGGCGGTGCGTTAGAAACGCTAGAAGGTATATTGACGCCATTGGTCGACAACTTACTCGGCCCATTGGGGTTAGATACGGTTGCTGGTGAGGTATTAAATGCTTTATTAGGAGAGCAAGGGTTAGTGAGTGGATTGCTCACTGAGCTGTTGGGTAAAGATGGTGTTCTTACGGGGCTGCTAGGTGAGCAAGGCTTGCTCGGTGATCAAGTTTTAGGTGCAATTCTAGCAGGGGATGGGCCTGTTGGGCAGCTGCTCGATGCATTACTTGGTGAGAACGGAATATTAACCAGTTTGCTAGGTAGTGATGCTCTAGGTGGCGTGCTCGGCGGAGACCTGCTTGAAGGATTGTTAGGTGAGAACGGGTTGGTAGGTGGCTTGCTGGTAGGCTTACTAGGTGAGCAAGGACTTTTGTCTGGCTTACTCAATTTAGGCAATATTGGCGATGCTACTGATGGTGGTTTGTTAAATGGGTTGTTAGGTAGTAACGGCTTGCTTTCAGGCTTGCTTGGCGGAGAGGGCTTGCTTGGCGGTCTACTTGGCGGGCAAGATGGCGACTTAGTTGGTGGACTTCTAAATGGTTTACTAGGTGAGCAGGGCTTGCTTGGTGGCTTATTAGGTGGCGGTGGCCTGCTGGGAGGTTTAACAGAGGGTGGGTTGCTTAATGGGCTATTAGGTAATGAAGGATTACTTGGTGGGCTTTTAGGTTCTGAAGGTGGTTTGCTATCGGGCCTGCTAGGCGAGCAAGGTGTGTTAAGTAGCCTAATTGGACCGAACGGTTTGCTTGGCGGTTTGCTAGGTGGTGAAGGTGCCGGTCTTAATGATTTGCTCAACGGATTGCTTGGTGGTCTCCTTGGAGGTGAAGGGGGCGTATTAGGTGGTTTGTTAGGTGGTAATCAAGGGCTACTTGGTGGGCTTCTAGGAGATCAAGGTTTGCTTGGTGGTCTGTTAGGAGAAAACGGTCTGCTAGGTAATATTCTAGGCGATGAAGGGCTAGTTGGTGGCTTGCTCAATGGTTTGCTTGGAGTGTCTGGAGATGCGGGTTTGCTCGACGGGTTGCTAGGTGATAAGGGTCTATTAGGTGGCTTGCTAGGTGGTGAAAATGGAGGCTTACTTGATGGCTTGTTAGGCAATGAAGGTCTTCTTGGTGGGTTGTTGGGCGGCCTGTTAGGTGGTGGTAACGGAGGCTTGTTGAACGGTCTGCTTGGTAATGAAGGCCTGCTTGGTGGATTACTTGGTAATAACGGTTTGCTAGGTGGACTTTTGGGCGGCAAATCGGTTGATTTAGCAGCATTAGAAGCGCATGGCAGTGAATTATCTGCGTTACCACAAGCATTTGCAGTAGCAGGATTACTGAACACCGCTGATACCTTAGGGGGGATTGTTCAGAGTGAAGGTGCGCCACTGCTTGCTGATGTTTCGTCATTATTGCAAGAGACCCCTGTTTTAGCAGAATTTGAGTCGCTAGATTCAGGTTTATCACTCAACTTAAGTGACGTTATAGTCATGGCTGAGCAAGGTGATAGTTGGCTGCAATTGAGTGAGGCGAACGGCATAGAACAGGGACTGCCTGAAGCAAGTGCAAATGATTTACTTGTTTTCGAACAGGTAACTGATCCATTAGATGAATTGTTGGGTCAGGCTTATGCTGTAATTTAACAGCCGTTGCTAGGAAAAACACCGGGCTAAATGCCCGGTGTTTTTTTATCGGATGTTAGCCCTTCCACTAGTGCATAAATACCTTAATAGTTATAGAAAGGTGGGCCTTGTTGGCGTGATCGTAAAATTTGTGACTGACTGTTTCGTGTTTTAGCAACACGTTAATTAGTTTTTATAATTGTAATTAGTCATAAGGATATACACTTGGCTAGTTATCACTTTTAAGTAATTGGCTCTATAAACTGAATAATTGTGTAGAATATTGCATTTTAAGATAATCATTGAAGGGCACAGCATTATGATGAAAGCTCAAAGTATTCCTAAGTCATTGCTTTCAACTTTTAAGTTGAAATCTTCTGCCATCCTTGCTTTTTCACTGTTGTTGCCTGTAGGACTTCATGCTTCACCAAATAATGGGTTATTGCCTGATATGGCAGTCACTAGTAGCACCTTAAAAGCGCCTTTAGCATTAAGGCGGTTGGATATGAAACAAGCTGTACAGCGTGCTATTGAGTGGCACCCAATGGTTGCCGGTGCTGTAGAGCGTTCAAGTCAGCAAGGTGAAGAAGTTAACTTTGCAAAATCTGCTTATTACCCTCAAGTGCGTTCTGGCTTTAAGACTAGTTACCGTGATTCGGATGGGCGCTCGGAAGAGGCTTTTACCATTAATGGATCACAGCTGTTATATGATTTTGGTAAGGTTTCTAGTCATGTAGAGGCTGCTGAGTATGGGGTCGAACGTTCTGAAGCAGATACTTTGCGTGTGATTGATGAGTTGGCTCGGGAAACAGCTCTTGCTGTATTAGAAGTACGGCGCTATCAAGAATTGGTGAGCATTGCGGGAGAACAAGTTGAAGGTGTGACTGATCTCTTAATGCTGTCTAAGAAACGTGCAGAAATGGGGGCTAGTACTCGTTCAGATGAAATGCAAGCACAGTCACGTCGTGAGGCAGCTTTAGCGTCTGAGTTGCAGTTGATTTCACAGTTGGATATGTGGAAGCGCACTTTACAAAACCTCGTAGGGTCAACGGTACCGCCAGAAGTTTTAGCTGGTGCTCCAACAAGTTTGGCGCAGGCGTGCTATGTCAATGTTGAAAGTCTAAATAATGTACCGGAAATTATGATGGCGGATGCACAACGTTCAGAGGCTCTTGCCAATATCAAAGCCAGTAAGGCTGACTTTTTTCCAACTTTAAGTTTGGATGCAGGCGTGGAGCATTATTTAAATACGCGTGATCGCGAGGTGACTACAGGCAACCGTCGCGATCGTACGGATTATACCGCTAGCTTAAATTTTGATGTAGATCTGTATCAAGGTGGTGCCACAGTAGCGCGTAAGCGCGGAGCTGAATATGCATTGCGTGCTGCAGACGCTGCTAGAGATGAAGCGTTACTAAAAATCTCTCGTGGCTTGCAGGAGGCGACTACTCAAGCTGCCAGTTATGAACGACGCTTATCTGTTTTGGATAGTCGAATTAAAAGCATCATTGAAACGCAAAACATTTATCGCCAACAATATATTTCTTTAGGAACACGTTCCTTGCTGGATTTACTTAATACTGAGCAAGAAATCCACCAAGCACGTATGGAAAGAAAAAATGCTCAGTTGGACTTGCAACGATTGCAAGTTGAATGTTTATACAATACAGCAGGACTGCGCGATGCTTTTGCGCTTAATACTGGGGATGGTTATTAATCATGAGTGATCAAAAACAGGCTGATGCGCTTGCCTCCAATGAAGCTAAAGTGATGAAAAAGCCTCAAGCTGATTATACATCTTGGATTGAGTCCATCTTAATAGTTGCCAAACATTACCGCTTAGAGTGTTCTAAAGAGAACATTTCTTTGGCTAGCCACTGGTTGCAAGATAGCCCGATGAGCGACGTATTACGTGGTATGGCACGTCAAGCGGGTTTAACGTTAAGCGTGGTTAAATTAAAAAAGAGTGTGCTGACCAGTTGGCGTTTACCTTTAGTCGTGCAGTTTACTGATGGACAAGTGGCAGTAGTTGATACCCTCGACCAACAAGGTCAGGTTGGTATTACTTACTGCGGTGATGAGGGCGTCAAAAGCAGTATCAGCGAACAAACATTGTTGGATAATGTGAACCTAGCTGTTGTATTGCGCCCTTCACATACAGTACCTGATGCGCGTATTGATGATTACATTAAACCTCATGATCAAGGCTGGTTTAAAAAGTTAGTGCTAAGGGATTGGCGCCCGTATGGCCATATTTTTATTGCATCTTTTGTGGTTAATGTCTTAGGACTGGCAGGTATTTTATTTACTCGCCAAGTATATGATCGTGTGATACCAGCTGAATCTTACTCTACGCTTTATGTGCTATTTTCAGGTGTGATCGTAGCTATTATTTTTGGTTTTGTGATGCGTAACATGCGGGCACGGATCACGGATTTGGTCGGTAAGCGGGCCGATTTAAGAATCTCTGACCGTGTTTTTGGGCATGCTCTGCGTATTAAAAATGGATCTCGTCCTCGCTCAACAGGTACCTTTATTTCGCAAGTGCGTGAGCTAGATAATGTACGGGAGATGCTCACATCGACAACGGTGACGGCGTTTGCCGATATGCCATTCTTTCTATTATTTTGCTGGGTGTTTTGGTACTTAGCTGGTTCTTTAGTGTGGATTCCCGTTGTTGCAGTTATTTTAATGGTGGTACCGGGTTTGTTAGCACAAGGTAAGTTGCGTGAATATGCTAACTCTGCCATGCGTGAGAGCTCACTGCGTAATGCAATGTTAGTTGAGGCAGTGCAAGGTAATGAAGACATTAAAACTTTACAAGCAGAACAGCGCTTTCAGACACAGTGGAATAATTATAATGCCGTCTCAGCTGACGTAAACCTGCGTCTGCGTTCATTAACCAATAATCTTAGCTCTTGGACGCAAAGCGTGCAGGGCTCAGCTTTTGCTGTGATTGTATTATTTGGTGCACCGATGGTTATTGAGGGGGACTTAACTACAGGTTCTTTGATTGCGGCTTCTATTTTAGGCTCACGCATGATAGGCCCTATGGCGGGTTTAACCCAAGTTTTAAATCGCTGGCAGCAAGCTAAGGTCGCTTACAACAGCATCAACCAACTGATGGAGCTTCCAGTTGATAATCCGGATGGTGCTAAGAAAGTTCATAAGACAGTGATTAATGGTAATTACAGCATTAAAGAAGCAACATTTTTCTACGGTGAAGATAGCCCAGCACCGGCACTCAAATTGAAGCAGTTAGAGATTCAACAGGGCGAAAAAATAGCCTTGTTAGGACGTAACGGTGCAGGTAAATCAACCTTGCTGCAAGTGTTATCTGGAATGTTAGAAGCTAAAAGCGGTGTAGTGACATTGGATGGGGTAGGTTTAGCTCATATTGATCCTGCTGACGTGCGTCGTGACGTTGGTTTGATGAGCCAAAATGCAGCTTTATTTCATGGCACGATTCGTGAAAACCTTATGCTTGGGGCTCCAATGGCACGTGATGAAGACATGTTAAGAGTGTTGCATATGACAGGTGCATTGCAGTTTATTCAGAAACTACCATCAGGTTTAGATCATGTCATTGCTGAAGGGGGCTCAGGTTTGTCTGGTGGCCAGCGTCAGTCGTTATTGTTATCACGCTTATTGATTCGCAATCCAAATGTAGTGTTACTGGATGAGCCTACAGCAGCAATGGATGACACAACTGAAAAATTGTTTCTCGCTCAGCTTAAGCCTTGGGTACAAGATAAAACTTTTATTGTCGCAACCCATAAAATGAGTGTAGTAAACATGGTTGACCGCATCATTGTGGTTGATAACGGACAGATCGTGTTGGACGCTCCAAAAGCGGATGCTTTGGCGCGATTGTCAGGGAAAACTAGAGCCGCTACCAAGGCTTAAGCTGAATTTTTATCTAAAGGAACTCGTATGAGTAATGTAGCTCAAGAAGATAAGATTCTTCTGCTTGATTATGATGAAGATAAGCGCCGTTACAATGATCAAGTTGATGAGGCTGAAATTGTAAAGTCGTCCCGTATTATTTGGGTTTTTGTATTTTTGTTACTCAGTTTTTTAATTTGGTCTTATTTTGCTTCTTTGGTCGAGGTTTCTACGGGAACAGGTAAGGTTGTACCTACCTCTAGAGAGCAAGTGATCCAGTCTTTAGAGGGGGGGATTATTTCTGAGCTGTTTGTCCGTGAGGGCGATATTGTGGATGCGGGGCAAGTTTTAGCTCAACTAGATCTGACCAAGACTGAGGCAACAGTAGGAGAGAGTAGTGCACGGTACCGTGCTGCTTTAGCAAGTATTGCGCGCTTAGAGGCAGAGGTAAATCAGACTAAATTAAAGTTCCCTGAAGAGTTGAAAGAATATCAACATCTGATTGATACAGAAACTCGACTCTTTCAAACACGTAAGCGTGGTTTAGAAGAGTCTTTGGCTGGGCTACGGCAATCGTTGCGTTTAGTAGAAGAAGAGTTGCGCTTAACTCAGTCCTTAGCAAAAGCTGGGGCTGCTAGTAATGTGGAAGTGTTGAAGTTGCAGCGTCAGGTGTCTGAATTGCGCCTGAAACTCACTGATCGCCGCTCAGAATATATGGTGATGGCGCGTGAAGAGCTAGCTAAAGCGAAAGCTGAAGCGGATTCCTTAGAATCAGTGATTCGAGGTCGTGAAGACTCGTTATCACGCCTAACTTTACGTTCTCCAGTACGGGGTATTGTTAAAGATGTTGCAGTAACTACTCGTGGCGGTGTGATTCCACCTAATGGGCAGTTGATGGAAATTGTACCCTTAGATGATCAGCTCTTGATTGAAGCGCGTATTTCACCACGAGATGTGGCTTTTATTTATCCAGGCCAAGAAGCCAAAGTAAAAATCACCGCTTATGATTATTCAATTTACGGTGGTTTAGAGGGAGAAGTGATTACTATTTCACCAGATACCATTCAAGATGAAGCCAAACCAGAAGTTTTCTATTATCGCGTTTTTATTCGCACACAGACCGATGCCTTGGTAACAGAACAGGGTGGGGTTCATCCTATTGTGCCGGGAATGATTGCCACAGTAGATATTAAAACCGGAGAGAAAACTGTTTTTGACTACTTGATGAAGCCTATCAATCAAGCTAAAGAAGCCATGCGTGAGCGCTGAGTTAAAATGTTTAGTGGTGTGGCAATGATGCTCGTGTAGCATCAGTGATAAGGATATTTCATGTCGTTTAATCGATTATTAGTACGTGCAAAAGAAAAGCTTATAACTGCGCTAAGTGAATGCCCAGTAGCAAACTATTCTACAGATCATCCTGAAAGTATTTTATTCTTCGTTATTTCGAATGGGCGTGAAAGGGCGCATATAGAAATTGCTACTGGCACGCATTTTGAGCAAAGCTGGGCCAGAGGGGTTGCGGCATTAAAAAAATGGCGTTTGAAAAGAATGCATGCGCCAGTTTGGCTTAGGGTTGAGGCTGTGCATAGCATTGAAGCGTTGGCTTGGCGGAATCTTAAGGCACGGTTAGAACGGACAAAACGTAATTATTTTCGTTTTGGCTTGTCTTTAACAGCTGATTTTAAAACTGCAATGCTAGAGCATGAGCTGTATGCCAATGCGTTACTGTATAAAACAGATATCAGTGTAGCAACAGCCAATCCTGTAAATCTTAAAAACTACGGGAAAAAACGCTTCGGTCGTGAGCTCGAGTGGCCTGTGCATGAGCAGGATGTAATTTGGTGTTTTAAAACGCGAGGAGTATTCACTGACGGTAAAGAAACTCATGTAATTGAGCCTGAAGGACGTAATAGCGGGTATCGCACTGTAGAAAAGTGGGACACAGAAACAGTTACCGAAATTATTACGACTAGTACAGAGTATTTGTCTAAGCAGGTAAAGAATGATGGAGAATACCACTACGGTTGGTTTCCATGCTTTGACCGTGCCATTCCAACTTATAATGCTTTGCGTCATGCCAGCAGCACCTATGCTTTATTAGAAGGTTGGGAGGTCACTCAAGAGCGTAAGCAGAAGCGCGCTATTGATCGTGCGTTGGATTATTTAACACATCAGTTAATTAAAAGGGTTGAGTTGCCAGATGGAACAACAGCTGCTTTTTTGGTTGATTTGGATGATGAAATTAAACTAGGCGGTAACGCTGTGTGTATTTTAGCTTATGCTAAATACACAGAAATTACTGGGAATAAGCAGTACTTAGCACTCATGGAGCAGCTCGCCATAGGTATTGTATTTATGCAAAAACCAGATACTGGGCAGTATGTGCATATTCTCAATTATCCAGACCTCAGCTTAAAAGCAGAAAATCGTATTATTTATTATGATGGTGAAGCTGCTTTTGGGCTGATGCGCTTATACGGCATTACTAAAGATCCGCGTTGGTTAGCCTCAGTCGAAAAAGCTTTTGATTATTTTATTGAGCAAGAACACTGGAAAGCCCACGATCACTGGCTCAGCTACTGTGTCAATGAGTTGACACTATATAATCCTGATCATAAATATTACAAGTTTGGTTTGGATAATATTCGCGATCATTTGGACTTTGTATTAACTCGTATCACTACTTACCCAACCTTACTTGAGTTGATGATGGCTGCGCAGCGCATGATTGAGCGTATGCAGAATGATGCTAGTGTTGTGTATTTGTTAGAAAATTTTGATCTAGATAAGTTTTATCATGCACTAGAGTATCGTGCTCGTTATTTGCTTAATGGCTTCTTTTACCCTGAAGTAGCTATGTTCTTTAAAAACCCTTCACGAATTTTGGGCAGTTTTTTTATTCGCCATCATACATTTAGGGTGCGCATTGATGATGTTGAGCATTATTTGTCTGGGTATGTAGCGTATAGGAAGTATTTGAAACGTAAACAACATGAGTGTTTAGATATTTCATCACCAGTAAGTTTAGCTCAAGTGACTCGTGGCAAGTGGGTCGTGGCACCAGAAGGTAACTTTAAGGTCACAGGTGTTTGTACTCACAAGTCCTTATTCGAGTCTGGCCATTTGCTAATGGCGCGTGGCGCATTAGACCGAGGTTATTTATCCGATATAGTGATAAAGCAGTTAGCTGCAGATGAAGCGTCTGGGATCGTATGTACAGATCCAACGCTATATTTAGAGCTTGGAGTTCCGGTCTTACAAGTTAAAAGTATTAGAGCGGCTGTATTAGCACTGGGAACAGCAGCGCGTAATGCTTTTTTAGGAAAGGTAGTAGGGGTTACTGGTAGCGCAGGTAAAACGACAACTGTAGCTATGTTGACTCATGCACTGTCTATGTTTGGTAGTGCTGAAGGAACGAAAAAAAGTGCTAATTTACCAGTAGGTATTGCTTGGAATGTATTCAATATGTCAAGCAGTTCGGAATATTGGGTGTTAGAAATGGCTGTTGGACAGATGGCTGTTAATACAAGCTTAGTAAAGCCTCAGGTGGCCCTCATCACCAATATAGCGCCCGCACATTTAGAGTATCATCAGAATACACGCACCATTGCACAGAAAAAAGCTTTAATTATGGAAGCAATGTTGCCTAGTGGGACGCTAGTGCTTTTTGGTGATATTTTGCATAAAGATATATTTTTGAGTAAGGCTAAAAAGAAAGGGTTAAATGTCATTACTTATGGGGAAGGTGCAGAAAACGATATTCAGCTTGTCAAGAGGCAAGGCACTGTAGTGCAGGTAAGTTGGGAACAGCGCAGCTTATACTTTGATATTGGGCTTAAAGATAAACATATGGTGCTCAATGCATTAAGTGTGTTTGCGACTATGCAGGCTCTTAAAATAGATTGGTTAAAATGTTTAAGTGTGTTTAAAACATTTAGGCCTTTAGCAGGGCGTGGTGAAGTGAGTGAGCTGAGTTTTAATGGTAAAAAAATCACACTTTATGATGAGTCTTATAATGCCAACCCTATATCTATGCGAGCTGTGATTGAAGCTGTAAGTTCGCTTGAATCGGGGAGAACTAGGTTTGTAATTTTGGGTGATATGTTAGAGCTCGGTTTGGATAGTATTACATATCATAAAGAGTTGTTGTCTAGTTTGGTGCAAGCTCGCCCCGATAAAATTATTTTATGTGGTGAACTGATGCATAGCTTGTGGAGTAAAGTATCTACCAGTCGTGAGCTGGCTGTTGTGAGAAAAGCATGGTTCCCAACCGTGAGAGAAATAATTGAAAACATCGATGATTGGCTAGAAGATCATGATCATGTTTTTATGAAGGCGTCAAACTCAATAGGTTTCAAAAAGTTGCGAGATCACCTCGTTTTCAAACAATGAAGTGTTGCATGTACGCAGCATTGAAGGTTTATCTTTTAGTCAATGTTTGCCGAGCTTTTCAGTAGTGTTAATCTTCCTGTGCGTTTCTCTCTCGACCTCGCTATAATCGATACCTATTTCACTTTTGACTTTGGTTTGATGCTATGACCGAACTTGTTGTTGACTACATGCAGCGTCTTGGCGAGTCTGCGCGTGAGGCTTCGCGTGTGTTGGCAAGAGCCAGTACTGCTCAAAAAAATCAGGCTTTATTAGCCACCGCTGATGCCCTTGATCAATCCCGTACTGTTTTACTTGCAGCTAATGAGCTGGATATGGAAGCTAGCCGTGCTAACGGTCTAGATGATGCCATGCTTGATCGTTTGGCGCTGAACTCTGCGCGTATCGATGAAATGATTGAAGGCTTAAAGCAGGTGGCCGCTTTACCTGATCCCATTGGTGAAATCCGAGATATGCATTTTGTCCCTTCTGGTATTCAAGTGGGTAAGATGCGCGTGCCTTTAGGTGTGATTGGGATTATTTATGAATCACGTCCTAATGTGACCGTAGAAGCAGCTAGCTTATGTATTAAATCGGGCAATGCTACGATTTTACGTGGTGGTTCAGAGGCGATTCATTCGAATAAGGCCATTGCTCAGTGTTTAAAAGAAGGTCTAGCGGTCGCAGGTTTTCCTGCAACAGCGGTACAAGTGGTAGAAACCACTGATCGTGCAGCGGTAGGTGAGCTTATAACGATGCCGAACTACGTGGATGTCATTGTTCCGCGTGGAGGTAAAGGCTTGATTGAGCGCATCAGTCGTGATGCCAGTGTGCCTGTGATTAAACACTTGGATGGCGTATGTCATGTCTATGTGGACCAAGCGGCAGATGCAGGGAAAGCCATTCGTATTGCGGATAATGCTAAAACTCAGCGCTACGCACCGTGTAATGCGATGGAAACTTTATTGATTCATGAGTCTCAAGTGGATGCAGTGTTGCGTCCTTTGCTTGATATCTATGAAAGCAAGCAAGTAGAGCTGCGCGGATGTGAAAAAGTCTGTGCTTTATTTGCGGATCGCGTTAAAGCTGTTACTGCAGATGATTGGGCTGCAGAGTACAATGCGCCTATTCTAGCTATTCGCATTGTCAGTTCATTAGATGAGGCTATTAGTCACATCAATCGATACGGCTCACAGCATACTGATAGTATTGTTACGGAAAACTTTACTGATGCTCGTCGTTTCTTAACTGAGGTTGATTCGAGTTCTGTCATGATTAACGCTTCAACTCGTTTTGCGGATGGTTTTGAGTACGGTTTGGGTGCGGAAATTGGTATTTCTACCGACAAGCTACACGCCCGTGGACCAGTTGGATTACTGGGTTTAACCAGTGAGAAATATATCGTATTTGGTGACGGGCACGTGCGTGGCTAAGCGTATCGGAATGCTCGGTGGCACTTTTGATCCTGTGCATATTGGCCATTTACGCAGTGCTTTGGAGGTTGCCGAGAATTATGCTCTAGACCAACTGCTATTAGTGCCTAATGCTCAGCCGCCTCATAGGGGCGCGCCGCAAGTGAGTCCGCAGCAGCGTTTAGAAATGGTGCGTTTGGCTGTGGACGGTGTGGACTTGCTCAGTGTGGATGATCGTGAGTTGCGCCGTGATAAACCCTCATGGAGCATTGATACCTTGCTATCATTGCGTGCAGAGTTGGATAAGGATGATCAATTGTTACTCATTTTAGGCTGGGATGCTTTTTGTGGTTTGCCGAGTTGGCACCGTTGGGATGAACTATTAGAGCATTGTCATATCTTAGTGTTACAACGTCCTGATGCTGATATTGAAGCACCGCAAGCACTACGTGATTTGGTAGCAGCTAAAAGTGTGAGTGATCCTGATGCCTTGCAAGGTCCGAATGGGCAAATTGCTTTTGTTTGGCAAACACCCCTAGCTATTTCTGCGACACAAATTAGACAACTTCTAGCAACACAACGTTGTGTGCGGTATTTGGTACCAGATGCCGTGTTTAAATATATTTATGCTCATGGACTCTATCAATCGTCGTGAGCTTTTGAGGTTAGATACCCGATGCAAAATGAACAACTTGTAAAAATAGTGATCTCCGCTTTAGAAGAAGTAAAAGCTAAAGATATTATTACTATTGATGTCCGTGAAAAAACCAGTATCACTGACTTTATGATCATCGCTTCTGGTGGCTCAGCACGTCAGGTAAAAGCTTTGGCAGAAAATGTGTTAGAGAAAGTTAAAGAGCAAGGTGTTAAGCCTGTTGGTAACGAAGGTTTAGACACTGGAGAGTGGGCTTTGCTTGACTTGAATGATGTAGTGGTGCATGTCATGCAAGAGGAGACGCGTGCACATTATGATCTTGAGCGACTTTGGCAGGGTGCAGAGCAAAGTCGTGGACAAATGACTGAGCAAGGCGCTGAGTAAGTGCGTATTCGCTTAATTGCCGTAGGCACTAAAATGCCGCGTTGGGTAGAGGATGGTTGGCATGAATATGCCAAGCGTCTACCCAAGGAAATGCAGCTTGAATTGGTGGAAATACCGCTAAATACTCGAGGCAAAAACGCCGATGTGCAACGGTTAATCCAACAAGAGGGTGATGCTATGCTTGCTAAGGTTCAACCTGGGGAGCGTATTGTTACCTTAGAAGTGCACGGTAAACCTTGGAGTACTGAGCAGTTGGCGCAAGAGTTGGATAGGTGGCGTTTAGATGCACGTAATGTAAACCTTATGGTCGGTGGACCAGAAGGTTTAGCACCGCAAGTTTGTGCACGCAGTGAGCAACGCTGGTCGCTTTCTCCTTTAACTTTGCCACATCCTTTAGTTCGCATTCTTCTTGGTGAGCAGGTCTATCGGGCATGGACCGTACTCAATGGCCATCCATATCATAAATAGTGAAACGGTATGCCACCTCCCATTCGGTTAAAAGATCATGAGCGTGATAGGCGAATGATCCGTTCGCGGGTGTTATTTGCAGGCTTTGCGCTGATTTTTTTAACCCTCTTATTAGTGTCGCGGATGTACTACTTGCAAGTAGTGCAATTTGAGTATCACTCCACGCTCGCTGAAAATAATCGGATTCATGTTCAGTCGCTGCCGCCTACGCGAGGTACGATCTTTGATCGTAATGGGGTGGTATTGGCTGATAATAGAGCCAGTTTTAGTTTGACCTTAACCCGCGAGCGTGCAGGAGATTGGGAGCGGGTGCTTGACTCTATTATTGAGATTTTTGAACTTGATTACGACAGTCGGGAGTTGTTTGAGAAACGCATCCGTCAAGGCCGTCGACCTTTTGAGCCTGTCCCGGTCATGTTTGAGCTCACTGAAGAGCAAATCGCACTGGTCGCTGTTAATCAGTTTCGTTTACCGGGTGTCGAAGTAGCGGCTAGCTTGGTGCGTTACTACCCACAGAAAGAGCACTTTGCTCACTCTGTGGGTTACGTAGGGCGCATCAATGAGCGTGAGTTAAAGCGAATTGACCCTGTTAATTACAGTGGTACACACCATATTGGTAAAACCGGTATCGAACGCTTTTATGAAGAACAATTGCATGGACAAGTTGGGTATGAAGAAGTGGAAACCAATGCTCGTGGCCGTGTTCTTCGGGTGCTTAATCGTGTAGACCCTGTGTCGGGGCAAGACATTTACTTAACCCTTGATAGTCAATTACAAGAGGCTGCTGAACTGGCCTTGGCTGGGCGCCGTGGTGCTATTGTGGCTTTAGAACCGAAAACGGGTGAAGTGCTTGCTATGGTCAGTCAGCCAAGTTTTGACCCGAATCCTTTTGTTACGGGCATTAGTTTTAAAGCATATGGCTTGTTGCGCGACTCCCTTGACCAACCTTTATTTAACCGTGTGTTGCGTGGTTTGTATCCGCCAGGCTCAACCATTAAACCTATGATGGCAATTGCTGGCTTGGATGCAGGGATGATTACTCCTGAAACAAGAGTATATGACCCCGGTTTTTATAAGCTTCCTAATAATAAGCACCGTTACCGTAACTGGAACCATTATGGTGATGGTTGGGTGGAGTTAAACTTAGCTATGGCGCGGTCAAATGATACGTATTTTTATGATTTAGCGCATAAGCTAGGTGTGGATCGTATACATGATTACATGACGCGATTTGGTTTTGGCCAACGTGTGGCACTGGATATGTTTGAAGAAACTGCGGGGCTCATGCCGTCACGAGATTGGAAGCGCAGTCGCTATCGTCAGCCATGGTACCCTGGTGAAACTTTAATCTTAGGCATTGGGCAGGGCTACATGCAAACTACCCCCTTGCAACTAGCTCAAGCCACTGCCTTGATGGCTACTCGAGGCAAGTGGATTCGTCCGCATTTAGCGCGCAGCGTGGGGGGTATTCAACCTATTGTTGATGCTGAAGAGTCTGATGACATTGTGCTGCAAGATGAAAGCCATTGGCAAGCTGTACTCAAAGGTATGGAAGATGTGCTACATGGTCGACGAGGTACCGCGCGTAAAGTAGGGCAAGCTGCGCAATATCGAATTGCTGGAAAAAGTGGTACTGCGCAAGTGGTGGCTATTAAGCAAGGTGAACGTTATGACAGCGATAAACTTGCCGAACGCCATCGTGACCATGCGCTCTTTATTGCGTTTGCTCCAGTGCATGATCCGGCGATTGCGGTAGCAGTGATGGTGGAAAATGGGGAGTCGGGGTCTGGAGTCGCTGCGCCAGTAGCTAAAGAGGTATTAGATGCATGGCTGCTAGATGAAGACGGTTTTGTCAAAGATGAGTATCAAACGGAAGAACAGCGCCCAGAAATTGCAGCTGCACGTATTAAAGCAGCTCAAGAACGTTTGAAAGCAGAGCAGGCAGAGTTAGCAGAGCAGGCAGGGGTAGAAGATGGGCTTTGATCGTGTCCTAGCCGAGGGTGATGTGATGCGCCGCCGGGCGACGGTGTTACAACGATTGCACATCGATGGTTGGTTGTTGTTTTTACTCTTTGTGCTGGCAACCATTGGTTTGTTTATTTTATATTCTGCAGGGGGGAAGGATGAGCACCTGCTGATACGTCAAGCATCATCTTTTGGTGTTGGTTTATTGGTGATGCTGATTATCGCTCAAGTCGAACCGCGATTAATGGCACGTTGGTCAGCGTTTTTATATGTTATTGGCGTGTTTTTATTACTAGTTGTAGAGTTTATGGGGCATAAAGCCATGGGAGCTACGCGTTGGATTAATATTCCAGGTGTAGTCCGTTTCCAACCTGCTGAGTTGATGAAGGTATTTGTGCCTATGACCATTGCTTGGTATTTGGCACGCCATAATCTGCCACCATCCTTTAAGCGCATCTTAGTCAGCGGGGTCCTGCTGATTGTTCCTTTTGTTTTGATTGCTCGGCAGCCTGACCTAGGTACTGCATTGTTGGTTATGGTGTCAGGTGTCTTTGTTCTATTCTTAAGTGGTTTGCAATGGCGTTGGATTTTAGGGGCCATTGCGGCAGTGATACCGGTTGCGATTGGGATGTGGATGTTTGTTATGCGACCTTATCAAAAGCAGCGTGTACTCACCTTTTTAAATCCTGAGAGTGACCCCTTGGGCAGCGGCTGGAATATCATTCAATCTAAAGCAGCGATTGGTTCTGGGGGCATATTTGGAAAGGGGTGGCTGCTCGGCACACAGTCGCATTTAGACTTTTTGCCAGAGAGTCATACTGACTTTATTATTGCGGTATTAGGCGAAGAGTTTGGCTTAGTTGGTATTTGTTTATTACTGATTGTGTACTTGTTGTTGATTGGGCGAGGTGTAGTGATTACTCTGCAAGCGCAAACGGTCTTCGGTAAGCTGTTGGCTGGCTCTATTACCCTGACGTTTTTCATCTATGTTTTTGTTAACGTTGGAATGGTCAGTGGTTTGTTGCCAGTGGTCGGAGTTCCGTTGCCATTTATCAGTTACGGTGGAACTTCTTTGGTCACCCTAATGTCTGGATTTGGTATTTTAATGGCGATTCATACGCACCGTAAGTGGATTGCGCACTCTTAAGGGTTATACATGAAAGCGATGTTGTTTCAGTTGAAAAACTTAGTTGCCGGCTTAGGATTGGTACTGGTAACCACACATGCAGTTGCGCAAGAGCCAAGTTATGCTGCTCACACTTTGACCGCACCATTTATTGAAGAGATGACGTCTGAGCATGGTTTTTTACAGGAACCTTTGGAGAAACTTTTTGCAAATGCACAGCGTAAACAAGCGATCTTAAATGCCATTTCTCGTCCCGCTGAGCGTGTTAAATTGTGGAAGGAATATCGTCCCATTTTTATCACACAGTCACGGGTTGATCGTGGTGTTGAGTTTTGGGCTAACAATGTAGAAGCTTTACAGAGAGCGGAAGAAGAGTACGGCGTTCCAGCAGAAATTATTGTGGCTATTATCGGCGTAGAAACCATGTACGGCGGTAATACCGGTAGTTATCGAGTGATTGACGCACTCTCTACTTTGGCTTTTGATTACCCACCACGCGCACCGTTTTTCCGGCAGCAGTTGAAAGAATTCTTATTGTTGACTCGAGAAGAACAGGTCGACCCATTGAGTTTGACCGGCTCTTATGCTGGCGCGATGGGGCTACCGCAGTTTATGCCGGGTAGCTTCCGAGCGTATGCGGTTGACTTTGATAATGATGGCTATATTGATATTTGGCAGAACCCAACTGATGCTATAGGCAGTGTTGCGAATTACTTCATTAAGCACGGTTGGAAACCTGGGCAAAATGTCGTAGTGCGTGCAGACGTAAGCAAGAAAAGGGATGCGGAAAAAGGTCTGTCAGCGAATTTGAATCCAGAAATTACGATTAAAGAACTTAAGACGCTGGGCTGGAAGCCGCGTCAGAAACTGAATAAAAATCACAAGGTTACAGCCTTTCGGCTAGACGCTGAGCGGGGAGCTGAGTACTGGATTGGCTTGGAAAATTTCCATGCAATTACGCGCTATAATCGCAGCGTAATGTATGCGATGGCGGTTCACGAACTTGCTGAGTTGTTAGCCGCTGCCCGTAAGGAATAATATTCGTTATGTTGAAACATAATTTGCGAATACTCATTATGGCAACGCTGAGTTTAGCTTTGGTGAGCTGTTCGTCCAATCCGCCGCAGACAAGTTCTAGTAACGCTAGAATTAGTGGTCCTGTGAACTATAAACAATCACATAAGGATGGCGCACCTTGGTGGGATGTGGATGTGTCTAAAATCCCAGATGCTGTGCCGATGCCGCATGCGGGTAACTTTAAAGCAGCACCTTATACGGTATTGGGTAAGCGTTATTATCCGATTCAAGAGGCGCGCCATTATCGAGCTACAGGTACAGCCTCATGGTATGGCACGAAGTTTCATGGCAAAGATACCGCCAACGGTGAAGTCTTTGATCTTTATGGGATGACTGCCGCTCATAAAACTTTACCATTGCCCAGCTATGTCAAAGTGACCAATTTAGAAAATGGTCGAAGTGTGACTTTAAGGGTCAATGATCGAGGGCCATTTTACTCAGATCGTATTATTGACTTATCTTTTGCCGCAGCGCAAAAGCTAGGGTATGCCGAAAAGGGTGTTGCACGGGTGAGTGTAGAAGGTATTGATCCTTATGAATGGTGGGCGCAACGTGGTCAGCCAGTACCAGAGCACGGTATATCGAACACCGTGTTAGCACAGCAAAAGCAGACCGTTGAGCTGCATCAACCAGAGCGTTATACACCGCCAACACAGCATGTGGCTGCGGTAAACCCTAGACAAGTTGAGAGTGAGGCTCCAATGGCACAGGGGTTGTACTTGCAGGTTGGGGCTTTTGCTAACCCTGATGCAGCACAGCTTTTGCGAGATAAGTTGAGTGCTTTAACTACTGCACCAGTATTTATTAATTCTGTCGTGCGTGATCAGCAAGTATTGCATCGTGTACGTATGGGGCCTGTGCCTAGTCAAAATGAAGCTGAGCATTTGCAGGACCGTGTGCGATTGGCCAATTTAGGGTGGCCGGCCTTGGTGTCTACCGACTAATGCTAACGTGCACTGCACGTTAGCTTAATTATTGCGTAAGCTGTTTACATAGTTTTGTGAATATTATTTTTTTTAATTTGAGAGCTGTATGAAAATTAGTCAAACTTTTAGAACGTTGTGTTTGGGCACTGTAATTGTCTGTACAGCAGGTTATGTGAGTGCAAAACAAGAAGTACCTATGCCTGATCCGGTTCCTACGGCTGCTACTGCGCCTGTGGTTATACCGGCTATGCCTGAATTGGCGGCCAGTTCTTATGTCTTAATGGATGCGGCTAGCGGTAAAATATTGGTGGAAAGTAATGCGGATGAGCGCTTACCTCCCGCAAGTTTGACTAAGCTAATGACTGCTTATATTGCCACTAAAGAAATTCAGCGCGGTCAGATTTCTGAAGAAGATATGGTTACAGTGAGCGAAAAAGCTTGGCGCACAGGTGGTTCGCGCATGTTCATTGATGTGGGCAAACAAGTATCGGTCGATGACTTGCTTCACGGTATTATTATTCAGTCAGGTAATGATGCCAGTGTTGCTTTAGCTGAGCATATTGCGGGTAGTGAAGAAGCGTTCTCAAGCATGATGAACCAAGCTGCTGCACGTTTACAATTGAATAATAGTCATTTCAAAAACTCAACGGGCTTGCCAGCTGAAGATCACTATTCTTCGGCACACGACATGGCGCGCTTAGCACGTGCAATTATTTATGAAGACCCAGAGCATTACGCAATTTATGCACAGAAAGAGTTTTTATGGAATGGCATTAAGCAGCCAAACCGTAACTTGCTGTTATGGCGTGATAAAAGCGTTGACGGTCTTAAAACAGGCCATACAGATGAGGCAGGTTATTGCTTAGTGGCATCCGCTGTGCGCGATGATATGCGCTTGATCTCTGTTGTGTTTGGTGCAGCAAGTGAGGCATCTCGAGCGGCAGAAACTCAGAAACTCTTAACCTACGGGTTCCGATTTTTTGAGACTAAAACCTTTTATAAAAAAGGTGCTGAGTTAGCTGAAAGTAAGGTGTGGAAGGGGCAAGCTTCAGAAGTTAAAGTGGGTCTAGATGAAGACTTGGTTTTGACTTTACCTCGTGGCCAGATTCAGAAAATGGCTGCAACTATGATTTTGGATGAAAGTGTTGTGGCTCCTGTCAATAAAGGTGATCGCATTGGTACTGTAGAAGTACGCTCAGGTGATGAAATCGTTCATACAGCAGACTTGGTTGCGCTACAAGATGTTGAAGAGGGTGGTTTCTTCAGCAGAATTTTCGACACTGTTTTGATGTTTATCTACAGCTTTTTTAAGTGATTTTGAAGTGTTGGTACAGGCCTTGGTAAGTCGCTTTGAACCTTGCTGAGGCCAGTAAAAGCGGTATGTATATAGCTGGCTTTATCCAAGCCTTCTACTGAAAGAGCCAAAAGCTCGGAGTTAAAATGACCCATAGTACAGAGCAGCAACCACCCAAAATTGAATTTCCTTGTGAAAACTATAGTCTGAGAATCATTGGCGATAGTTGTGACAACTTTGTTGATGTGGTGCTAGAAGTGTTAAAGCGCCATGCACCAGAAGTTGACCCAGAGACTGTTGTCTGCCGTGATAGTAGTAAAGGACGTTTTGTATCTGCTCAAGTGAGTATTACTGCCAAAAGCGTTGAGCACTTGGAGCAGATCAATCAGGATTTACGCGAAACAGGTTTAGTGCGTATGGTGCTCTAATGAGCAGGCCGGTTATTATTCGCCATTTGGGTTGTGTGCCCTATGAGCCGACCTGGCATGCAATGCAGAGCTTTACCGAGAACCGTGACGCTGAGACTGTTGATGAGATTTGGCTACTGGAACACCCAAAAGTGTTCACGCAAGGGCAGGCAGGTAAAGCTGAACATGTACTCGCAGCAGGTGATATTCCCGTAGTGCAAGTGGATCGTGGTGGGCAAGTGACTTATCACGGTCCCGGTCAGTTAGTGGCTTATGTGCTAGTGGATGTGCGTCGTGCTGGACAAGGTGTCCGTGATTTAGTTAGCAGTATTGAAAACAGTTTGGTAGAACTTTTATATCAATATGATATTGATGCTTACGCTAAACCTGATGCTCCTGGAGTTTATGTGGCTGAGAAAAAAATTGCTTCCTTAGGTTTGCGTATTCGTCGCGGATGTTCTTTTCATGGTTTAGCTCTGAATGTGGATATGGATCTACAGCCCTTTCAGCGTATTAACCCGTGTGGCTATGCTGGCATGCAAATGACACAGTTGCGTGATGAGACGCAGCAAAAAATTGAATTGTCTGAGGTGAGTGTTTGCTTACGTGATGCACTTGTTTCACACTTGAAATTCAGTGAATTTATAACCCTTACCGATGGGATTGAATGCTATGAGTAATCAAGAGGCACCAGTAAAGGCTAAACCCGCAAAAGTAGAGATGGGGGTGAAATTACGTGGTGCAGATAAGCTGGCACGTATCCCAGTGAAAATTATTCCAACGGATGATGTGTTACGTAAACCCGATTGGATTCGTGTGCGTGTGCCTGTTTCGCCTGAAGTTGAAAACATTAAACGAACCTTACGCAAGCATAAATTGCACAGTGTTTGTGAAGAGGCATCTTGTCCAAACTTGGGCGAGTGTTTCTCTGGGGGGACCGCGACCTTTATGATTATGGGTGATATTTGTACTCGTCGCTGTCCTTTCTGTGATGTGGGTCATGGCCGCCCTAACCCTTTAGATGAAAATGAGCCGCATAATTTAGCAGTTGCTATTGCTGATATGGGATTGAAGTATGTAGTCATCACTTCTGTGGATCGAGATGACTTACGTGATGGTGGTGCGCAGCATTTTGCAGATTGTATTCGTGAAATTAGAGCTTTGTCCCCTAATATTCAATTGGAAACTTTAGTCCCTGACTACCGTGGCCGAATGGATGTTGCTTTAGATATTACTGCCACTGAGCCACCTGATGTGTTTAACCACAACTTGGAAACTGTGCCACGCTTGTATAAGGCTGCACGCCCTGGTTCTGATTTTGAGTGGTCACTGGATTTGTTGGAGCGCTTTAAGCAGCGTGTTCCTGGCGTACCAACTAAATCGGGTTTAATGCTAGGGTTAGGTGAGACAGATGAGGAAGTGATTGAAGTGATGCAACGGATGCGTGAGCATGACGTTGACATGTTGACTTTAGGGCAATACTTGCAACCGTCACGTGATCACATGCCAGTTAAGCGTTATGTGCATCCTGATACCTTTGCTTGGTTTGCTGAAGAAGGGCTAAAAATGGGCTTTAAAAATGTAGCCTCAGGACCTTTAGTGCGTTCGTCTTATCACGCTGATGAGCAAGCAAAAGAATTAAAGTGATTTAGTATAGAGTGCAACTGATAAAAAACCCGTATCTACATGAGAGCAGATACGGGTTTTTTATTGGTGTAAGGCGTTGATGATCAGCGGTTCATATTAACGTTCAAGATGTTCAATCTTGTTTTCTACACCATCCCACTCTTCAGCGTCTGGTAGTGGGTCTTTCTTTTCAGTGATGTTGGGCCAGATATCTGCAAGCTCTTGGTTTAACTCAATGTACTCTTGCATATCATCTGGTACTTCATCTTCGGCATAAATGGCTTCAGCTGGGCACTCTGGTTCACACAGTGCACAGTCAATGCATTCGTCTGGATGAATGACCAAGAAATTTGGGCCTTCATAGAAACAGTCTACAGGGCAGACTTCTACGCAGTCGGTGTACTTGCATTTCACGCAGTTATCAGTGACAACGAAGGTCATAACTAGCTATCTCCTTGGGCTGGTAACTTGCGCTCCATCTACGTAGAGCTGCAAGTAAAGTAGTCGGCACAGCTTTATGCAGTGCAGTTAATAAATTTAAAGGCCGGCAATTCTAACAGCTTGTGAGCAAGAACGTTAGATTTGCATCTTCCAAGCATATAACAGATCAAGTGCTTGCTTGGGAGTCAGCTCGTCTGGATTCATGTCTTTTAATTCTAGCAGTAGTGGGTGTGGCTGCGTAGCGAACAAATCACTTTGTATGGGCGCTTGCTCAACTTTTGATTGTGTTGGAGCTTGATGATCTGTTTGCATTAAGCTGTGAGCTTCCAATTGTTGCAAGTGTTCGCGAGCTCGGGCAATTACTTGGGGGGGAACGCCTGCTAACTGAGCTACAGCCAAACCATAGCTTTGGTTGGCAGGCCCAGGTAGCACACTATGTAAGAAAACGATGCGGTCTTGGTGTTCGGTAGCACTTAGGTGGACGTTGGCTACATTATTAAGGTGCTCAGGTAGAGAGGTGAGCTCAAAGTAATGGGTGGCAAATAGTGTCCAAGCTTGAAGTTTCGCCAGTTGCTCTGCCGCTGCCCATGCTAAAGATAAACCGTCGAAGGTGCTGGTGCCGCGTCCGACTTCGTCCATTAATACTAAACTTTGGGCACTGGCATTGTGCAGGATATTGGCGGTCTCACTCATTTCCACCATGAAAGTTGAGCGTCCACCGGCTAGGTCATCGCTGGAGCCAATGCGAGTGAAGATGCGGTCTACTAAAGATAGTGAGCATGCTTGGGCAGGAACAAAACTACCAATATGTGCTAACAACACTATTAAAGCAGTCTGACGCATATAGGTCGATTTACCCCCCATGTTTGGACCGGTAATAATCAGCATACGTGTTGTGTCGTCCATTTTGACATCATTTGCAACGAAGGGGGTCGTGAGGACGCTTTCCACTACTAAGTGGCGGCCTTGCTTGATCTCTAATAAAGGGTGCTGGCTAAACTGTGGTCGGCACAGATCCAAGTTGAGTGCACGTTCTGCTAGGTTGCTGAGGACGTCTAGCTCAGCTAAAGCCGCAGCGCTTGCCTGTAGCGGTGCTATTTGTTTAATTAGAATATCCAATAACTCATCATAGAGTTGCTTTTCACGAGCTAAGGCCCGACTTTTTGCTGAGAGTGCTTTATCTTCAAAAGCTTTAAGTTCCGGAATAATAAAGCGTTCGGCTCCTTTCAGAGTTTGGCGGCGAATGTACTCAGGAGGTGCTTGTTCTGCTTGCTTTGTTGGGATTTCAATAAAGTAGCCGTGGACACGGTTGTATCCTACTTTGAGATTGGCTAACCCAGTGCGCTCTTTTTCTCGAGTTTCTAAATCAATTAAAAACTGACCTGCATTTTCACTGATCGTTAGCAATTCATCTAATTCTGTATCATAGCCGAGCTTTAAGACACCACCTTCGCGAATGACTGCAGGGGGATTGTCAATAATAGCGCGACTTAAGATATCAGCCAGCTCAGGGTAGCTGCTGATGGCTTTTGAGAGTTCTTGTACGCGAGTGACATCAAGCTTAGCTAAAACACTTTGTAACGCAGGTAGTGCATTGAGGGCGTCACGTAGTCGGGCTAGGTCTCGGGGACGAGCACTGCGTAAACTGATACGGGCTAAAATACGTTCAATATCACCGATATCTTTTAGGGCCGGTTGTACACTTTCAAAGTGGTAGTCTTTAAGTAAGTAAGCAATGGCATCTTGACGCGCTTCTAAAATATTTTGTTGGCGCAGTGGGCGGTTCAACCAACGACTTAGTAAACGGCTTCCCATGCTAGTTTGGCAACGATCCATGACGGATTGTAAAGTGTTTTCACGGCCTCCAGAGAGGTTTTTGTCCAGTTCTAGATTGCGGCGTGTGGCAGCATCTAAAATAACGGTTTCACTTAAGCGTTCATGGAATAAACTTCGAATATGTGGCAGTGCGGTGCGTTGCGTATCCTTAGCATAATTGAGTAGACAGCCAGCAGCACCAATGGCTAGGGTGAGTTGCTCGCAGCCAAAGCCTTTCAAGTCTTGGGTGTTAAATTGTTGGCACAATGCTTTAAAAGCACTGTCGTAATCAAAGTCCCAAGGGGCACGACGTTGTAAGCCGCGGCGCTTTTCTAAGGTGGAGGGCACCGACCAGTTATCAGCTATTAACAGTTCTGCAGGGTTAATGCGTTCCAATTCTGCGAACAGATTTTCTTCACTGTTGAGCTCTTGCACACTAAAACGACCGCTGCTGATATCTAAGACGGCTAAACCATAAAGACTATCGTTATGCATAATGGCTGCGACGAGGTTATCACGGCGATCATCCATTAAAGCCTCGTCGCTAACGGTACCTGGTGTCAGAATACGCACCACTTGGCGCTCGACTGGGCCTTTAGATGTGGCAGGATCACCGGTTTGCTCACAGATCACCACTGATTCACCAAGGCTAACTAGGCGCGCTAGATAACCTTCGGCTGCATGAAATGGAATGCCGGCCATAGGAATCACGCTGCCACCAGATTGACCGCGAGAGGTTAGGGTGATGTCTAGTAACTGCGCACATTTTTTTGCATCGTCATAGAAGAGCTCGTAAAAGTCACCCATGCGATAAAACATAATTTGATCAGGGTGTTGGTTTTTTAAGCGCCAATACTGCTGCATCATTGGCGTATGTTTACTTAAATCTTTAGCACTCATAAGGGAACTAGACTCAACTCAGTAATGTGGCAAAAGGACTAGTCTAGCGGATTACACAAAAAAATTATGCAGGGCAGTGTTGGGGGCGGAAAAATTCTGGATTAAGCATGATAAATTAAGTGTTGTTATTTTGATTGGACTGGAGTGAGGTATGAAGCAAAGGGTAGGTGAGTCGGAGGATAAAGCTCAAGATGACAGCCGGATTTATGAGCAGACGCATATGAATCAGCAGATAGATGATCCTTTGGTGGCAATTAGACAGATGCGTTTAGAGCAACTCGCTGTGTGCCACATAAAATCACATGATGAAATGCAAGCCATGCGTGAGCAACATTTGAAAAAAGAGGGTGAACAAGCAGTGGAGGAAGACTGATACCTTATCAAAATCGCGAAGACCTCGTACTTTTAATGCGGGGGTGGATAGCGAGGGCTGCGTAAGCAGCCCCTTAACAGACTGCTAAAGTCTTTGCAGAACCGCATGGCTCGAAGCGTCAATTTCATCTGGAAATTTGTTCATGAATTAAGTCAACGCTCGATTAAAGAGCGTGGTGTGTTTTTGTCTGCTTTTGATATGCATCCCTACACAAAGGGCGCAGATAAGGAGCTTGGGCTGCACAGCCAAACCTTACAGTGCATCGCGGGTGAGTATGTCACACGCCGAAAGCAGTTTAATAAAGTGCGGCTGAACTGGCGCAAATCAGGCGGTGTACGCCGCTCATTGGGTTGGATACCCGTCAATACCGGTGCAGCTCAATGGAAAAACGGCAGGTCTACCATAATGGCCACTACTTCAAAGTGTGGGACAGTTACGGCCTGAGCCAATATAAATTCCGCTCTGGTAGCTTCAACGAAGATACCCGTGGCCGCTGGTACTTCAATGTAGAGGAGGATGTGCAGGCTGAGATACCCGCCGGCCAAGAGCGCATCGGTATTGACCTTGGCTTAACTGATACAGCCACCTGCTCGGATGGCACCAAGCTAGAAGCGGGCCGCTTCTATCGTGGCCTTGAGGAAAAGTTGGCCATAGCACAACGAGCCATAAATAAAACCCAAGTCAAAACCATTCATGCGAAAATCGCTAACCGTAGAAAAGACGCATTGCACAAATTCAGCCGTAAGCTGGTCAATCGCTGCGGTGAAATCTATGTCGGTAATGTCAGTAGTTTAAAACTCGTTAAAACCACGATGGCCAAGTCAGTGTTGGATGCTGGTTGGGGTCAATTAAAAACAATGCTGGACTATAAATGCGCTCACGCAGGCATTGTTTTTAAGGAAGTTAACGAGGCATACACCACCCAAACCTGTTCGAGTTGTGGCAGTTTGCCCGAATCGAGGCCGAAAGGTATCGCAGGATTTGGAATAAGAGAATGGACGTGCAGTGGGTGTGGTGTCGCTCACGATCGCGATATCAACGCGGCACGTAACATTCTCGCGGCCGGGCATGGCCGTCTAGCAGTAGGAATCCCCGTCCTTTAGGTCGGGGAGGATGTCAATGAAGCAAAAGTAGAGAAGAAATCTCCGGTGTGTCTACTGTTCTCGGAGCAGCGTTGTTAGTATAGAAGAGCACAGCCGATTGGCTTATCTATACAATTTAACAACTATAAGAGATCTATAAAAAATGAAGCCGGATTTGTTATTTTTAATTAACTTACCTGAAGCGCTACTGAAGAGTTTAAGTGAGCAGTACAACTGCCACTTGTATTGTGATTTGGACGAGCAGCAGTTTTTGGCCATTGCTCCAGCTATTCGAGCTGTTGTATCCAGTGCTGAATCCACTGTGTCGGGTGATTTAATCGCTCAATTGCCCGCATTGGAAATCATCTCGGTAATGGGGGTTGGTTACGATGGTGTCGATTTAGAGGCTGCACGTAAACAGAATGTATGTGTTACCAATACTCCAGGGCTGTCTACCGAAGATATTGCTGATTTTACTATAGGGCTTTTGCTTTGCGCAGCACGTCAAATTCACACCGCAGATCAGTATGTTCGTAATGGCGAGTGGGTTCAGGGGCGGTACCCTATGACAGGAGGGGTATTTGGTCGGCGCATGGGTATTGTTGGGTTGGGACGAATCGGTAAAGCTGTTGCGCTGCGAGCAGAAGCTTTTGGGATGAGTATTGCCTATACTGGACGGTCAAAAAAGCCAAGTGAGTCTTACACGTGGCATACTGATGTAAAGGCGCTTGCTGCAGACGTGGATTTTTTAGTAATTTGTGCGAGTGCAGGGCCAGAAACACAAGGCATGATTAATGCACAGGTGCTTGGTGCACTCGGTCCGCGCGGGATTTTAGTCAATATAGCGCGGGGTACTATTGTGGATGAACCAGCGCTGATTTCAGCACTGCAAGAGGGGCAGATTCTTGCTGCTGGTCTTGATGTTTTCAGTGATGAGCCACATGTGCCGCAAGCCTTAAAAGACCTGCCTAATGTTGTACTGACACCGCATATGGCGAGTACTACTGAAGCAACAGTACAGGCTATGTTTGCATTGACATTTGAAAATTTAGCGACTTATTTTTCTGGTAAGCCACTTGTAAACCAGGTGAATTCTTAACTCCTTTTCGTTTGACGTCCGGTCAGACTTAAAGGATAGGTAGCCTACTATTAGAAGGTCATGCCTCGCCGCGAGAACGTTCTTAGTTGTATGAGTATCGCGGCTGTGGCTAGATTACAGTTGCTGTGCATCCGCCTTTTTAAATAGGGGTGCCCTGTAAGGTCAGCCCTGTAGGGTCAGCAATGATGTAGGATTGAGTCAATAACCAGCTTGTGTATCAACCATGCCACGTAGGGGTGTTCCGGCGATCCAACGGCTTAGATTGTCTAGGAATGGATTGATCATACGTTGGTAACTGAATGGTGCGTTCCACGAAATATGTGGACTTAATTTAACTTTAGGGTGTTGGTAGATCCAGTGTCCTTCAGGTAAGGGTTCAGGCTCAACGACGTCCAGTGATGCTTGTGCAATATGGCCGTTATCAAGCGCATTTTTGAGTGCGGTTTGATTTAGAATGGCTGCACGTGAAATATTGATTAAGTGGCTATTAGGCTTCATTAGTGCCAGTTGTTGAGCCCCTATTAAGCCTGTACTTTGGCGTGTGGCAGGAAGGGCAAGGACTAAGTGATCAGCTCTAGGGAGTAGTTGCTCAATTTTTTTAATGAATTCGACACCTGCCATAGGTGAAGGGCGAAAGTTGCGAACTACAGCGATGACTCGCATATCAAAAGCCAGCGCGCGTTTAGCGATGGCTTGACCAATTTGACCAAATCCGATCAAACCGAGGGTTTTACCTTCTAAGCTGTCTAGATCTGCGTTGTACCAGCATGCAGGAGGTTGTTTAATCCAACTATTAGGGAGCTGTTTGGTGTGGGCTAAGATCATGGCTAGTACCCATTCGGCGATGGGAACTGCGGTGGAGCCTTTAGAGCAGGTGACACATCTACCGGTCAGTAGATTCAAAGGGTAGGCGTCAACACCTGTGCCCATAATGTGCACCCAACTGAGATTCGGAGTAACAGCTAATAGACGAGCCATTTGCTCACTGCCGGCGGGTGTGGCGAGCACCACATCCACCGGTTTTTTTATATTGAGTGAACCGTCTGCAGGTAAAAGAACCACCTCAGCTTCAGGTGCAATTTTGGCAATTTCTTTGCGTAGCTGAGGTGTGTCAAACTGCAAGGCGATACGCATGTATCACTCGTCCATCAATATTCTACCTAGGGTATGGTTACCCTCGATAGTGGTACGGTTGATACGGCGACGTACGCCGGGTGGTGTACCTGTAGCGCAGTGCATTGCGCGCCAGTTATCCCAAAGAACCATATCGCCTTCTTCCCACTTATGGAAGTAGTGGAATTGTGGGTCGCGGGTATGGGCAACGAGACGTTTGAGTAGATCGATTGCTTCATCATTTGATAAACCCACTTTATGTGGAGTAATGACGCGATCTAAAAACTGTTCCACAATCCCGAGTACTTTTTTGCCACTAATAGGGTGAGTCATTACTGCTGGGTAGACAGACTCAGGGAAGTTCGGGAAGCGGACATCTGCTGGTTTTTTCGGGCTGTATGGGCCGGGCTCGTAACCTTCTAAGTCAACATAACGCATGTTGCGACGTTGCATGCTAAAGGCATAGGCAACTTCGATTTTCTCAATAAGCGCTTTTGTTTCATCGTCGAGTGCTTCATAAGCTTTGGCAAGGTCACCAAAGCCTGTGAGACCACCTTCGCCAGCAACTTCTACAGAAGTCAGTACTGCACCATGATTTGGTTTACCGGTGTAGTGTAAGTCAATGTGCCAATCGAGTCGACCCACAATGGTCTCGCCTTTGTAGCTGGCGGTCATGTGTTTATCTTTGTCGCCACCATTTTCTAGTTCGAATAACTCTGGGTACTCAGCTGAAGTCGTTGCCTTCAGTGGGTGCATCTCTAATGGGCCAAAGATACGGCTGAATTCAATTTGGTTTTTAGGGTTGATTTTTTGGTTGCGGAAAATCAGTACACCATGTTCATACCAAAGTGCGCGAAGTTGTTCTTTGAGCTCATCGGTGTAAGGCTGGTTAATGTCAAAGTTGAGAATCTCAACACCAATATTGTCGAGTGGTTTTACTGTAAGTGTCATGTTATTACCTCAAGAGCCAAGAACTTTAGGGTCACGACGTAGTTCGCGACGGGCCATTGCTTCCCATAGGAATGGGAAACCGTTTGGATCAGGGAGGCTGACTTCCTCGACCACTTTGTTTGGTAGTGGCTCAGCACCACCGGCCAGGCGTACTTCATAAGCACGACGGCAGCGCCACTCTAAAGTTGCAGCACGTAGGTGTGCCTGGCGTAGGTCTTTGCCTACAACGAGTGCACCGTGCTGTGCAAGCAGTGCCCATTTGGCATTTTCACCCAAAGCTTCGATCAAACTAGCGCAAGCTTCGTTATTGTCGAGGGTACCAAGGTATTCGTTGTAGATTGGAAGATCTACACCACAATATGCACCGGCTTGATCATAAATTGGTGGAACTTCTTGCAGGCAAGCCCAAATTCCACTCCACTTAGGGTGGTTATGAATGACAACATGAATATCAGAACGAGCTTTGTGTAATTGTAAGTGTAGACCGATTGCAGGTGTAATATTCCAGTCGCTGTCGAGGACATTACCTTCAGCATCAAGAGTGACGATGTCATCCGCAGTGATTTCATCCCAAGCTAACTCCCAAGGGTTAGTCAGGATAGTCCCGTCGGGCTGGCGGACGGTAATATGTCCAGCAATATGATCATCCCAGCCTTCAGCGAATAGAATACGGCACATCAGTGCAACTTGTGCTTTCGGGGAGATTTCAGGGAGCAGGTCTCTAGCTCCTGGGCGAGGTGCAAACTTTTTGAGCATCTCGACATTAACATAATCAGTCTTTAACACGGCTTTTGTTCCTTATTGCTATTGTTATGGCTTTCGATTCTATCGATGACAGCGGTGTCTTTAATAGGAATATGTGGCCATAAAGCAAGCCTTAAGGGACAGAACGATACTTAGTTGAGAAGTTTGCTGCGAAACTCCGTTGGTGTCAGACCGGTCCACTTTTTAAAAGCACGTAAGAAGCCGGAGTGATCGGCAAATCCTAGTTGTAGCGCAATCTCTGTAATGGATAAGGTTGGGTCACTGAGCGCACGACGTGCTCTGATAGTGCGCACTTGGTCAATCAGTTGCTGGTATTGCCAACCTTCTGCTTTGAGCCTTCGCCGGAGGGTGCGTGGACTGCAATGCAATAGATTAGCCGCTTCAGTCATATCAGGTGGGTTAGCAGGGTCCTGAATGATGATTTGTGAGAGGCGCCAAGCAATATCGCCTTGTTGGCGAGCGATACTTTTTTCTTCACATAATGCGGCGTAAAGCCTTGCGCTTTGTGGGCTAGCGTTAGGCAACGGCTGATCAAGTACCTCGGCATCAAAAAATAGTTGAATTACTGGTGCATCGAAATGAATGGGACAGTTAAATATTTTCTGATAGGCCGCTAAATGAGGTGGTTCAGGATAGTCACAGCGTAGTTTTGTCACAGGTAGTGGTCGACCAAGTACCCAGCGCACTGTCGTCATGATGCTACTGAGGACATCTTCTACTGCGAGCAGTCTAAATTCACCTAGGCCACCTTTAGCATTGATTTGATAGCAGCCTTGGCCATCAATCTCACTAAAGGTTGTAATGATTTCATTCCCTGAAAAACGGCCGGGATAGTTCTGATAACGTAGCCCTAGTTCTGTTGCTTCACGTAAGGTTGAAGAACTCATCATTAAGTAGGCTAGCTGGTCATAGGTTGCTTGCGAGCGGTGCAAGCCAATTTCTAGGCCTAGCCCCGTATTTCCGGTCATACGCAATGCGTCAGATAATAGAGCCCTGTGCGTTGCGTTACTAATAGGTGCATCCAACTGATCCAGGTTGGCCAGATTGTGGGTTTGGATTAAAGACTCTGTATCACAGCCTCTTTCGGATAGAAAATCTAGAAGCCAGAGTACATATCGAGCATCGGTATTGATGGCAAGCACTCCAGTTAGGAATCGATAAAATAAACTGCACTATTTGTGATTAGTGTATAAAACTGATGCAGTTAAAAATATTCAAGAAGCACTTATTTTAGCAAAAATATTCATGCTGTATGCAGCCCAACTATAGGCTTTAGTTATAGGGATGACATTCTTTCCGTTCTTTGGGTCGGGGGGGGTGTCAATGCCGCTGTAAGTGTAGTGCTTGCTAGTAAAGGATCGACGTATTTTGTTATGGAGCATAAAAAAGCCCCTAAGTCCGAAGACTTAAGGGCTAAAGTAATTGGTGCCTCGGGGGAGAATCGAACTCCCACGTTGTTACCAACGGTGGATTTTGAATCCACTGCGTCTACCAATTCCGCCACCGAGGCATGGCGCAGAATTATAGAGAGACTTTGCGCATCGGTCAACTGATTTTGCATGGTCAGATGCAAATATTTCCGTTAAGCTTTGTTTCCCTCTATAAATGATCATGATTATGCGCGTTTCACACTTCCAATTTGATTTGCCTGATGAGCTGATAGCTCGTTATCCGCTAGCTGAACGCCGTGCCAGTCGCCTTTTGGTGTTGGATGGCCCCAGTGGTACTATTGCTCACCAGCATTTTACTGACCTGCTCGACTATTTACGCCCAGGCGATTTAATGGTGTTTAATAACACTCGAGTAATCCCCGCACGCTTATTTGCCAAAAAAGCTACAGGTGGCAGGGTTGAGATACTGGTTGAGCGTGTGTTAGATACGGAGCGTGTTTTAGCTCATGTGCGCTCCAGTAAAGCTCCTAAAATTGGCAGCACCGTTGAGCTAGAAGGAAAGGCACAAGCAACTCTACTTGCGCGTCAAGACAGTTTGTTTGAGTGGCAATTTTCTGAACCTGTGTTGCCGTTGCTAGAGCGAGTAGGCCATATACCATTGCCACCTTATATGGAGCGTGAGGATGAGCTTGATGACCGTGAGCGTTATCAGACTGTTTACGCAAAGTATGCTGGTGCTGTGGCAGCCCCCACCGCAGGTCTACACTTTGATGACAAAATGTTGGCCAATATCCGAGAGTTGGGTGTTGAAACGGCTTTTGTGACTTTGCATGTGGGTGCCGGTACTTTTCAGCCTGTTCGAGTCGACAATCTAGAGGATCACCAAATGCATCGTGAGTGGCTAGAGGTTTCGCAAGAGGTGGTTGAGGCGGTAGCAGCGTGTAAAGCACGAGGTGGGCGTGTCATTGCTGTTGGTACAACGAGTGTGCGTTCGTTAGAAAGTGCCGCGCAGGCGAGTGGTGAGTTACAAGCTTTTGCTGGTGAAACTGATATTTTTCTATACCCAGGGCAGCCATTCCATGTGGTGGATGCGTTGGTCACTAATTTTCATTTGTCGGAATCAACTTTATTAATGTTAGTAGCAGCCTTTGCCGGTTACCCAGAAACTATGGACGCTTATCGTAGTGCAGTTGAGCAACGTTATCGTTTTTTCAGTTATGGTGATGCCATGTTTATTACGCGCAATCCGCAGCCGCGCAGCCCTAAGGAGTAATGCATGTCTTTTATGCAGTTTGATTTGTTGGCGACTGATGGTCGTGCGCGTCGTGGACGTTTAACTTTTCCCCGTGGCGTGGTGGAGACCCCAGCCTTTATGCCTGTTGGCACTTACGGAACGGTGAAAGGTATGTTGCCGCGTGATATTGAGGCTATTGGTGCCCATATGATTTTGGGTAATACTTTCCACTTATGGTTGCGCCCTGGTACTCAAGTGATACAAGAACACGGTGATCTGCATGACTTTATGCAGTGGAAAGGCCCTATTTTGACGGATTCGGGCGGTTTTCAAGTGTTTAGCTTAGGTGCTATGCGCAAGATTAAAGAAGAAGGGGTATATTTTTCTTCACCTGTGGATGGTGCCAAAGTTTTTATGGGGCCTGAAGAGTCTATGCAGGTACAGCGTGAGTTGGGCTCTGATGTAGTGATGATTTTTGACGAGTGCACACCTTATCCTGCAGATTTTGTTACAGCTGAAAAGTCAATGGAATTGTCTTTGCGTTGGGCGAAGCGCTCGAAAACTGCACATGGTGATAACCCAGCAGCTTTGTTTGGTATTGTGCAAGGTGGCATGTACGAAGAGCTGCGTAAGCGTTCACTCGAGGGACTATGTGAAATTGGCTTTGATGGGTTGGCAATTGGTGGTTTGTCAGTGGGCGAACCAAAAGAAGATATGATTCGAATTTTGGATTTTTTACCACCACATATGCCACCAGAAAAACCGCGTTACTTAATGGGTGTGGGTAAGCCTGAGGATTTAGTGGAAGGTGTGCGCCGCGGTATTGACATGTTTGACTGCGTAATGCCAACACGTAATGCGCGTAATGGCCACTTATTTATCGACACTGGTGTGATTAAAATCCGTAATGCGGTGCATCGTCATGATGATTCTCCCCTTGATGCCTGCTGTGATTGTTATACTTGTCAGAACTTTACCCGTGCTTATTTACATCATTTAGATAAGTGTGGGGAGATGTTGGGGAGTATGCTTAATACCATACATAATTTGCGACATTATCAGCGGGTTATGGCGGGTTTACGAGAGGCTATCCAACAAGGTACATTGAGCGACTTTGTTGATCAGTTTTATGCGCGTCGAGGTTTACCTACGCCGCCACTGAATGAAAACTAACGGACACTAATGTCTTTTTTATAATGGGAGTTGTACATGGATTTCTTTATTTCTGCTGCTTATGCTGACACTGCTGCTGGCGCACCTCCTGGGGGGGAGTATATGCAGTTTATTTTGTTGGCTGGTTTCTTGGTAATTTTCTACCTGATGATTTGGCGTCCGCAGGCTAAGCGTGCCAAGGAACACCGTAATTTAGTGAGTGGCTTGCAGAAAGGTGATGAAGTAGTAACCAGTGGTGGTATAGCAGGAAAGGTCACCAAGGTAACTGATGATTTTTTAGTGATTCAGGCTTCTGATACTGTTGAGTTAAAAGTTCAAAAAAGTGCTGTTGTAGCAGCATTACCAAAAGGCACTTTAAAAGCAATTTAAGTGGTTTTTGTTGGGCGGTTGTACCTATAAGTTGTGCATGAAAAGCTTATGGGTGCGCTGCCCGATTTGCGTTATATTCGATTAGTTTCGACTGAGCTGCAGCTCAGTCATATAAGCGGGCGGTGTCATGCTCAACAAGTATCCTTTATGGAAGTATCTGCTGATTGCGGTGATTCTATCCATCAGTTTTATTTACTCAGCACCTAATTTGTTTCCGGATGATCCAGCGATTCAAATAACGGGTGCGAGTAGTGCATTACAGATTGAACAAGCCGACCTAAATCGTGCGACGGCTGCTCTGGAAAAAGCTGGTATTGATGTTAAAAGTGCTGCTTTAGAAGCGCGGGGTGGTTTATTGCGCCTTAAGCGTCGTGATGATCAGTTACCAGCTAAAGATGTCGTGCGTAAAGTTTTAGGTGATGAGTACGTTGTTGCTCTTAATTTAGCTGCAACGACACCGCAGTGGTTGCGTGCTCTTGGGGCCAGTCCAATGAAGTTAGGACTTGACCTGTCTGGTGGTGTGCACTTCTTGCTTGAAGTAGACATGGAAAAGGCTATTTCTGCACGTATTAAAGTGCAGGATAGTGAAATTAAAGCTATTTTACGTAAAGAGCGTGTGCGCTATCGGAGTTTGCCTGCAATTAATAATGGTTTTCAGTTGGGCTTTGAAGATGATGCAACCCTAAATAAAGCCCGTACTTTGATTCGCAAAGATTTTGTTGATTTTGAAATGGTAACGACAGAGCGCAATGGTAAGCCAGTGCTACAATTGACTTTGTTACCGGCTAAAGTCACTGAGATACGGGAGTACTCGATTAAGCAAAACTTAACCACAGTACGTAATCGCGTGAATGAGTTGGGTGTCGCTGAGCCGTTAGTGCAGCGCCAAGGTGCTAACCGTATTGTGGTTGAGTTGCCGGGGGTGCAAGACACTGCTGAAGCTAAGCGTATTCTGGGGAAAACAGCGAACTTAGAATTTCGCTTAGCAGCTCCCTTAGATGCGCCACGAGCTGCTGTTGAAATGTACGAGTTTCGTGAGGAAGGTCGCCCACCGGTGGCGTTAGAGCGTAGCGTTATTATTACAGGTGACCAGGTTACAGATGCACAGGCTAGCTTCGATGAGAATGGTCGCCCACAGGTTAATATCCGTCTGGATGGCCATGGTGGTGAGCTGATGAATCGCGCCACACGGAATGATATTGGTCGAAGTATGGCAGTAATCTTTATCGAGCAACGCCCAATGACGCGTTATGTGCGACAGATGGTTGATGGCGAAGAAAAAGAAGTTGCGGTACAAAGCTTTAAAGAAGAGAAGCGAGTGATCAGCTTGGCGACCATTCAGTCGGCCTTAGGTAGTCAGTTCCGTATTACGGGGTTAGATGGTCAAGGTGAATCATCGGAGTTGGCATTATTGTTGCGTGCTGGTGGTTTGGCTGCACCCATGTACTTTGCTGAAGAGCGCACTATTGGTCCAAGTTTGGGTGCTGAAAACATTCAGCTAGGGGTTCAGGCTGCATTATGGGGCTTTTTGTTTGTCGCTATTTTCATTGTCTTAATTTACAAGGCATTTGGTTTGTTAGCGGTAATTGCCTTGAGCCTGAACATGGTCAACTTGTTAGCAATGATGTCATTGTTAGGGGCAACCTTAACTTTGCCGGGTATTGCCGGTATTGTTCTGACTATGGGGATGGCAGTTGATGCAAACGTGCTGATTTTCTCGCGTATTCGCGAGGAAATTGCTAATGGAATGTCTCCACAGCGTGCGATTCACGAAGGTTTCGATAAAGCTTATTCTGCGATTATTGACGGTAACCTGACAACGCTTTTGGTAGGTGCGATTCTCTTTGCAATGGGAACCGGTCCAATTAAAGGCTTTGCGGTGACCTTGTCGTTAGGGATCATTACCTCAATGTTCACTGCAATTATGGTGACACGTGCCATGGTTAACCTGATTTATGGTGGCCGTGACGTCAAGAAGCTGTGGATTTAAGGATGGCAAGTATGAAACGTGTAATTAACTTTATGGGTGTACGTAAACTTGCGATTGCCCTGACTCTGGTCATGACTGTAGCTGCGCTTGCTTCCATCGCCACTAAAGGGTTGAATTGGGGGTTGGACTTCACTGGGGGAACGCTCATTGAATTGAACTATGAGCAAGGTGCAAATTTAAATAAAATTCGTGATCAGTTACAAAATGGTGGTTATCCTGATGCTGTTGTACAAAGCTTTGGTGCCATTAATGATGTGCTTGTCCGTATGCCAGGTGATGATCCGGAGTTGGGTAATAAAGTAGCTGATGTGTTGCGTCAAGATGCAGTCAGTCAAGTGACGGTAAAACGTGTAGAGTTCGTCGGTCCAGCGGTTGGTGAGGAGCTTCGTGATCAGGGCGGGCTAGGGATGCTATTAGCTCTAGCTGGGGTCATGGTATATTTAGGTTTCCGTTTTCAGTGGAAGTTTGGGTTAGGTGCCATTGTTAGTTTATTTCATGACGTGGTTGTTACTTTAGGTGTGTTCGCATACTTTCAGTTGACCTTCGACTTGACTGTATTGGCTGCTATTTTGGCAATTATTGGTTACTCACTCAACGATACCATTGTCTTGTATGATCGGATCCGTGAAAATTTTCGTTTTTTGCGTAATACCTCGCTCATCGATAACATCAATATTTCTACTACGCAGACTCTGATGCGCACTTTGGCAACCTCAATTTCTACTTTGTTAGCAGTAGGTTCGTTATTGCTCTTTGGTGGAGATAACTTGTGGGGGTTTGCTTTAGCTTTATTTATTGGAATTATTGTGGGGACGTATTCTTCAATCTATATGTCTAGCATTATGCTTATTTGGCAGAAGCTAACGGTGGAGGATTTAATTCCACCGGTGAGCACTGAAGAAATAGACGAAATGCCTTAGGGCTTAAGGTGTGCAGAAGTTTTTCTTTAAACTTTAGCGCTGAGATAGTTGAACCCGTGCAAGTGTGTGAACTTGTACGGGTTTTTTGTTTCTAAGACGTTACGATTCAATAAAATATAAGAGAAATAGAATGAATAAATCAATGTTGATTGGTGGTGTGTTGGGTGCGGTTGCCGTTACTGCAGGCGGTGCTTATGCGACTTATAATTTGATGAGTGGCCCAAGCTATGCTGAAGTGGTGGCGGTTAAAGCAGTTAAGGAGACAATTAAAACTCCACGCCAAGAATGCCGTGAAGTAACGGTCACTAAGCGTAAGCCAATTAAAGATGAAAATCGTATTGTAGGTAGTGCGGTAGGAGCGGTAGTGGGTGGTCTGCTGGGTAATCAGGTGGGAGGTGGTAATGGTAAAAAAATTGCTACGGTAGCGGGGGCTGTTGGTGGTGGTTATGCTGGTAATAAGACGCAAGAGCATTTGCAGCAAAACAATACATATACGACGACGGAACAGCGTTGCAGAACAGAATATGATATCAGTGAAAAAAATGCTGGGTACGATGTAAGTTATGAACTGGACGGTAAGGTGCGTACAGTGCGTATGGATGAAGACCCAGGGCGTCGTTTAGAGTTGGATGATCAAGGTCGAGTGGTTATCAGTAAAGTTATTCGTTAAATTGCCCATACTGTAGATATAAAAAGCGCCTTTTAAGACGCTTTTTATATCTTAATCGTGATTCAAAATTTAAAGCTGTTTGGAACAAAGGGGCGGATTGTGGTAAGTACTGCTTTAAAGCACTTTGGGCCACCAGCAACAATATGACCACGATCTAAATAATCATGGCCACCATTGAAATCGCTGACTAAGCCGCCCGCTTCTTGAATCAGCAGTGCCCCAGCAGCCATATCCCATTCGGAAAGACCGTACTCCCAGAATGCATCGTAGCGGCCACATGCGACGTAGGCTAAATCTAAGCTGGCTGCACCAGCGCGACGGATGCCCGCGGTTTGCGCAGCTAAGTCTTTAAACATCGACATATAATTGTCTATGTGCTCTAGCTGCCCTTCACGGAAGGGGAAGCCCGTTCCGAGTAGAGCATTGTCTAACGATTTGCGCTTACTAACACGCATGCGACGACCATTAAATGCGGCGCCACTACCACGGCTAGCAGTAAATTCTTCTTGGCGCACCGGGTCAACAATCACAGCGTGCTCAAGGCGGCCACGATATTTGCAGGCGATACTGACAGCAAAATGTGGGACACCGCGGATAAAGTTCGTTGTGCCGTCTAGAGGGTCAATAATCCACTCGTAGTCAGCACCTTCATCTTTTCCTGCTATACGCCCGCTTTCTTCGGCATTGATACCGTGGTTAGGGTGGGCCTTAAGGATGGCATGAATAATATGTTGCTCGGCAGCGCGGTCAATCTCGGTGACGTAGTCTTTTGCGTCTTTCTCACTAACCGAGATTGTATCTAAGCGTTCAATTGAGCGCATAATTAATTCGCCCGCGCCACGCGCAGCGCGCAGCGCGATATTCAGCATTGGCTGCATGAAAAGTCACCGGATGTTGTTAAAGAGGAATGCCGATTCTAACAGAAAGAAAGCGCTAAGTGTTGCTTGCTAGATACTTTTTCGTAGCGTGATAGCGGGGGCTTCGGTAAGCTTGTCTGCTTTACAATATTTATCCTTGAATAACAGAACATTGGAGAGCCTTGTGCTGGAAAAAATTCGCGTGGTTTTAGTCAACACCAGTCACCCAGGTAATATTGGTGGTGCTGCCCGAGCGATGAAAAATATGGGGCTGACATCCCTATTTTTGGTGGATCCGAAGAAATATCCGCACAATGATGCTAGTGCGCGAGCGGCAGGTGCAGATGATATTTTAGAAAATGCGCAAGTGGTGGCGACTTTGGAAGAGGCTTTGCAGGGGTGCAGTGTAGTGTTAGGTACTAGTGCACGTGATCGACGTATTCCTTGGCCATTGTTGGATCCGCGAGAAGCAGCGCAAAAGTGCTTGCAAGTGTGGCAGGCTGATCACGAGGCTGAGGTGGCTTTGGTTTTTGGTCGTGAGTATGCGGGGTTGACTAATACAGAGTTGCAGCGCTGTCAATATCATATTCATATTCCAGCGGATCCGGAATTTAGCTCTTTGAATTTGGCGACAGCTGTGCAAGTGTTGACTTACGAAATGCGCATGGCATGGCTGAAAGAGACTGAGCAGCCGACTCATATGCCAGAGGTAGAGGCTACTGGTATGCTAGGTTCAGCGCCCGCAACTCATGAGTCGCTAGAGTTGTTTTATGAGCATTTGCAGCAGACTTTGATTGATATCGAGTTTTTGGATCCGGAAAAACCAAGGCACTTAATGGCTCGGTTACGCCGTGTTTATGGTCGCAGTCAGTTGAAAAAATCAGAAGTAAATATTTTGCGTGGTATTTTGACGGAAACTCAAAAGGCAGCGCGCGGTAAAGTTATCCAGCGTCGAGGTGAACATGTTTAAAGGTATTCGTGAAGATATTCAAAGTGTATTCCATCGTGACCCAGCGGCGCGTAATGCTTTTGAAGTTTTAACTTGCTACCCAGGGTTGCATGCAGTTTGGTTGCACAGATTGGCGCATGGGTTGTGGGTGCGCAACTGGAAGTGGTTGGCTCGGATGATTTCTAACTTTGGGCGTTGGTTTACTGGCATTGAAATACACCCAGGAGCAAAGATTGGGCGTCGTTTTTTTATAGATCATGGTGTTGGTATTGTGATTGGTGAAACTGCGGAGCTTGGTGATGATGTAACGCTGTACCAAGGTGTGACTTTAGGTGGTACTAGTTGGAATAAAGGTAAGCGTCATCCAACCTTGGAAGATGGGGTAGTAGTGGGTGCTGGCGCCAAGGTTCTTGGCCCTTTTACCGTAGGTGCTGGTGCTAAGATCGGCTCAAATGCTGTAGTCACTAAGGCGGTTCCAGCAGGTGCAACTGCTGTTGGTATACCGGGTCGTATTATTGTGAAGCCTAGTGATGAGGTTGAGGCAAAGCGGCAAGAGATTGCTAAACGTTTTGGTTTTGATGCTTATGGTATGAGTGAAGATATGCCTGACCCAGTTGCGCGCTCTATTGGTCAGATTTTAGATCACTTGGAAGCGGTTGAAAGTAGACTTGAAGGGATGTGTGAGGCTATGAATAAGCTGGGTAGTGATTATAAGGGTGAAAAATTGCCTGACTTGCCTGATTTTGCTTTCCCGTGTTCGGAGCCTGTAGAGGACTTTTCAGTGGGCGAGATAGATAAGTCGGTGGATAAATAGTATGAGGAGTCTTGTTAAGGAGATGAGTCAAACTATACTTGAGTGTTTTAATCAGGCTAATAGTTGACCTTTTTAGTGGGTTATAGCATAATGGGCACCTGATATTTACTTACAGCGGTATTATTTTATGCGACTGACAACTAAGGGCCGCTATGCCGTAACAGCTATGCTTGACTTGGCGTTGAATGCGCAGAAGGCACCTGTGCCGCTTGCTGATGTTTCTGAAAGGCAGGGGATATCTTTGTCTTATTTGGAGCAGTTGTTCGCTAAGTTGCGTCGTTGTGACTTGGTTAGTAGTGTGCGAGGGCCTGGCGGTGGCTACCAATTGGCGCGTGAGCCGAGTGCGATCCAAATTGTTCAGGTTATAGACGCCGTAGATGAGTCTGTTGATGCTACGCGCTGCCAAGGTGTTGGTGACTGTCAAGGTGGTGATGAGTGTTTAACCCACCGTTTATGGTGTGATTTAAGTAAGCAAATACATGATTTTTTAAGTGGCATCAGCTTGGCGGATTTGGTTGCGCGTCAAGAAATTCAAATTGTTGCACAGCGTCAGAATCAGCGCGTAGCAAATAAAATTCATGCGTCTTTTGTTGAGTAAGGCGCAGACCGTTAGGAGATTTACATGAAACTGCCGATTTATCTGGATTATTCAGCAACAACACCGGTTGATCCGCGTGTAGCGAAGAAAATGATGGAGTGCCTGACCTTAGAAGGTAACTTTGGTAATGCTGCATCGCGCTCTCATGTGTATGGTTGGCGAGCAGAAGAGGCGATTGAAAATGCGCGTCGCCAGGTTGCTGAGTTAGTTAATGCTGATCCGCGTGAAATTGTCTGGACATCAGGTGCGACAGAATCAGATAACCTTGCAATTAAAGGTGTTGCGCATTTTTATAAGAGTCGTGGCAACCATATTATTACTTCCAAGCTTGAGCATAAGGCAGTGTTGGATACGGCTCGTCAGTTGGAGCGCGAAGGTTACGAGGTGACCTACTTGGATCCAACTGAAGACGGATTGATCACTGTTGAGCAAGTTGCTGAAGCTTTGCGCGAAGATACAATTTTAGTATCGGTGATGCATGTAAATAATGAGATCGGCACTATTAATGATATCGCTGCTATTGGTGAGTTGACGCGTTCTAAAGGGGTCTTGTTCCACGTCGATGCGGCACAGTCAGCAGACAAGGTAAAAATTGACCTGAAAGAAATGAAGGTTGATTTAATGTCTTTCTCTGCACACAAAGCTTATGGTCCAAAAGGTATGGGGGCGCTGTATGTGCGCCGCAAACCACGTGTGCGTCTTGAGGCGCAAATGCATGGTGGTGGACATGAGCGTGGTATGCGTTCTGGTACGCTAGCAACGCACCAAATTGTAGGTATGGGAGAAGCCTTTGAGTTAGCTCGTCTCGAAATGGAAGAAAGCAATAAGCGTATTGCTAAATTAAGCCAGCGTTTTTACGACAAAGTGCGTGATATGGAGGAGCTTTATCTTAATGGTAGTGCTACCCAACGCGTGCCGCATAACTTGAACCTCAGTTTCAATTTTGTTGAGGGTGAGTCACTGATTATGGCGCTTAAGGATATGGCAGTATCTTCAGGTTCAGCCTGTACTTCTGCTTCGCTTGAGCCATCTTATGTGCTGCGTGCTTTAGGGCGCAGTGATGAACTGGCACACAGTTCAATTCGTTTTACTTTCGGGCGTTTTACGACCGAAGAAGAGGTTGATCATGCTGCAGGACAAATCCGTGAAGCAGTAGAGCGCCTACGTGAATTATCACCGCTGTGGGATATGCACAAAGACGGCGTTGATCTCTCTAAAGTTGAGTGGCAAGAACATTAATTTTTGCCCGTTAAAGAAGGAATACCATCATGGCATATAGTGACAAGGTCTTAGACCACTACGAGAATCCGCGTAACGTTGGCAAAATGGATGCTGATGCAGATAACGTTGGCACTGGCATGGTTGGAGCACCAGCCTGTGGTGACGTAATGCGTCTTCAAATCCAGGTTGGTGACGATGGCATCATTCAAGATGCGAAATTTAAAACTTATGGCTGTGGTTCTGCTATTGCTTCTAGTTCACTTGCAACCGAGTGGATGAAAGGTAAGAGCATTGAGGAGGCAGAGCAGATCAAAAACACCACTATTGCTGAAGAGTTGGCCCTACCACCAGTGAAAATTCACTGTTCAGTTTTAGCAGAAGATGCAATTAAAGCTGCGGTCAATGATTACAAGCAAAAGAAAGGCTTAATCAAAGAGGTTTGATATGGCAATCAGCTTAACAGAAGCCGCAGCTAATCATGTGCGGCGCTCACTTGAGAATCGTGGTCGCGGCGAAGGCATCCGTCTTGGCGTGCGTACCACGGGCTGCTCAGGTATGGCATATGTGCTTGAGTTTGTTGATGAGCTGCAGGATGGTGACGAAGTGTTCGAAAGCCATGGCATGAAAATTGTCGTTGACCCTAAGAGCCTAGCGTACATTGATGGCACTGAATTGGACTTTGTTCGTGAAGGTATCAATGAAGGGTTTAAATTCACCAATCCAAATGTGAGTGGTGAGTGCGGCTGCGGCGAGAGTTTTAATGTCTAATTCAGCGAATGCAGGACAAGTAGACTATTTTGCTATGTTCGGATTGCAGCCGAGTTTTCTGATTGACAGTAAAGCTTTGGCTGCAACGTACCGAGAGCTGGCTAAAGATGTGCATCCTGATCGTTTTGCGAGTGAATCTGCTGCTCAGCAGCGTGAGGCTGTAGAGCATGCGGCACGACTCAATGATGCTTATCAGACGTTAAAGTCGCCAACGCAGCGTGCATTATATCTACTGCGCCAACAGGCTGAGCTGCCTGAAGAAACTACGATTCAAGATGGTGAGTTTTTATTTCAGCAAATGGAATGGCGGGAGCAGCTGGAAACACTTCAAGATCAAGCTGATTTTGCTGCTATCGATAGTTTTGTGCGTGAGCTTAAGCAAGCGCGGCAGGCTATTGATATCGCTTTTGCAGAGTGTGTGCATGATTCAGAGCAGCGCATTCAAGCCGAGCGCCTAGCGCGACGTATGCAGTTCTTAGACAAGATGTTTTATGAAGTGCGTCAGTTAGAAGAGCGCTTAGACGATTAACCCAAAGCTCGCATCAGCGAGCTGTCAGATTAAAGATTCGTATGGCCTTACTACAGATTGCCGAACCTGGACAAAGCCCCTTGCCGCATCAGCACCGTCGCGCCGTAGGGATTGATTTAGGGACTACAAACTCATTAGTGGCAACCGTGCGCAGCGGTATTGCTGAAGCCTTGGCAGATGAAAATGGATGTATTGCACTGTCGTCAGCTGTGCGCTATCACGCGGATGGTCGGGTTGAAGTGGGGGGGGCTGCTCGTGAAGCAGCTGCCAGTGATCCCTATAATTGCATTTTATCCGTAAAGCGCTTAATGGGGCGCGGATTGGCTGATGTTCAGCAGCTTGGTGAGCAGTTGCCGTACCATTTTCAGGCGGGTAAGTCGCACATGCCGTTTATTGAAACGGTACAAGGGCCGAAAAGCCCTGTGGAAGTCTCCGCCCATATTTTGCAAGAGCTGCGTCAACGTGGTGAGGCTGCTTTAGGGGGGGAGTTGGTTGGTGTGGTGATCACAGTGCCCGCTTACTTTGATGATGCACAGCGCCAAGCGACTAAAGATGCTGCTCGTTTAGCGGGCTTAAATGTTTTGCGCTTGCTCAACGAGCCCACAGCAGCAGCAGTGGCCTATGGTTTAGATCAGAAAGCCGAAGGTGTGGTAGCTATCTATGATTTAGGTGGTGGTACCTTTGATGTGTCTATTTTGCGCTTAAGTGGTGGTGTTTTTGAGGTTTTAGCCACGGGCGGAGATAGCGCACTTGGCGGAGATGATTTTGATCATGTGGTTGCGAATTGGGTGATCACTCAGGCCGCTATATCCAGTGACCTGTCGCCAAGTGAGCAGCGAGATTTGTTAGAAGTAGCTTGTGCGGCGAAAGAGGCTTTGACGGCACAAGAAAACGTGGACGTTAAATATGGTGACTGGCAAGGAGTGTTAACTCGTGATGCTTTTAATGAGTTGATTGAGCCTTTAGTGCAGCGTAGTTTGCGCGCTTGCCGTCGAGCCCTGCGTGACTCCGATGTTGAGTTAGATGAAATCGAATCTGTAGTCATGGTTGGGGGATCGACTCGCGTACCTTTGGTGCGTACCCGAGTGGGAGAGTTGTTTGACTGCACACCTATGACAGATATTGATCCTGATCAAGTGGTGGCTATTGGTGCTGCGATTCAGGCTGATACTCTAGTTGGCAACAAGCGTGATGGCGATGAATTGCTGCTGTTGGATGTGACACCTTTGTCCCTTGGTTTAGAAACCATGGGGGATTTGGTGGAGAAAATTATTCCACGTAACACTACGATTCCTGTGACTCGTGCGCAGGATTTTACCACTGCGCGTGATGGTCAGACAGCGATGGTCATTCATGTTTTGCAGGGTGAGCGCGAGTTGGTGAGTGACTGCCGTTCTTTGGCGCGTTTTGAGTTGCGCGGTATTCCGCCAATGGTGGCGGGTGCAGCGAAAATTCGTGTGACCTTTCAAGTGGATGCTGACGGTTTGCTTGGCGTAACAGCTAAAGAGCTTGGTAGTGGTGTCGAAGCAAGTATTCAAGTTAAGCCGTCATATGGCTTAACGGATACTGAAATTAGCGGCATGCTTAAAGAGTCCTTTGAAAATGCGGCTCGTGATAAACAAGCGCGTGCATTACAAGAACAACGTGTTGATGCAGAGCGTTTATTAGAGACTGTACGCACTGCGTTAGAAGTCGATGCAGAGGCCTTATTGAGTGCGAAGGAGCGTTCTGATATTGCTGCCTCAATGGAAGCTTTAGAAAGTGTGCGTCATGGTGATGATGTAAACGCTATTGCACGCCATATTCAACAGCTTAATCATGCAACCAATGAGTTTGCTACACGTCGCCTTGATGCTACAGTGAAAGCTGCACTGGCTGGGCGACAATTAGATGAAATGGAGGGTTAATCCCAATGCCGCAAATTATCTTTTTGCCTCATGAAGAGCTTTGTCCAGAAGGTGCGGTCGTTGAAGCAACCCCTGGTGAAACCATTATTGATGCAGCATTGCGTAATGGTATTGAAATTGAGCATGCCTGCGAAATGTCATGTGCATGCACTACTTGTCACGTGATTGTGCGTGAGGGTTTTGGTTCGATGGATGAGTCTGATGATCTTGAAGACGATATGCTTGATAAAGCATGGGGGCTAGAACCTGATTCACGTCTATCATGTCAGGCTGTAGTTAAAGATACCGATCTTACAGTAGAGATTCCAAAGTACACCATTAACCAAGTCTCTGAGCGCCAGTAGCGGAAAGGAGTTCATTATGAAATTGAAATGGGTAGATGTGCAGGAAATTGGCATTCAGCTGAGTGATAAGCACGAAGATATCGATCCGCGCTATATAAACTTTGTTAAGTTGCGCCAGTTGGTGTTGGACCTAGAGGATTTCGATGATGATCCAGAGCGCAGTGGTGAAAAAATTCTAGAGGCAATTCAAGCTGCGTGGATCGAAGAGCTAGACTGAGTATAAAGTCGTTCTGTGTCATTTATTGCAATACAATAATGCAGGTCAGTGGCACTCTTGCTGTGATTGGCTACGCATTTCTTTTAAACCCGCGTATAATTCGCGGGTTTAGTTCTTTTAAACACTTAATATTCACTAGGAGTTCCATATGGCTGTTCAACGTACATTCTCTATCATTAAGCCTGATGCCGTTGCTAAAAACGTTGTCGGTGAAATCACTTCACGTTTTGAAAAAGCAGGTTTGCGTATTGTTGCCTCTAAAATGGTACAGCTGTCAGAGCGCGAGGCGGGTGGTTTCTATGCTGAGCACAAAGAGCGTCCTTTCTTTAAAGATCTCGTAAGCTTTATGACTTCAGGACCTGTAATTGTTCAGGTTTTAGAAGGTGAGAACGCTATTGCTTTAAATCGTGAGCTGATGGGGGCGACCAACCCTAAAGAAGCAGAGGCAGGTACAATTCGTGCGGACTTTGCTGTTTCTATTGATGAAAACGCTGTGCACGGCTCTGATTCAGAAGCTGCGGCTGCGCGTGAAATTTCATACTTCTTTGCAGCAACTGAAGTGTGTGACCGTATCCGTTAATCGTGGGTAGGTTTTGAAAAAAGGTGAATCCATGACGACTATAGCTGAAAAAGTTAATTTACTTGGTTTAACGCGCGAGCAGCTGATTGAGTTCTTTGCCTCTATTGGTGAGAAGAAGTTTCGTGCTGACCAAGTGATGAAATGGATTCACCACTTTGGTGTCGATCAGTTTTCAGATATGACGAATGTCAGTAAGGCCTTGCAGGAAAAGCTTGCAGCTTGTGCCGAAATTCGTGGTCCGGAAATTGTTAGCGAAGATATTTCTAGTGATGGTACCCGTAAATGGGTGGTGCGTGTTGCTTCAGGCAGTTGTGTAGAAACAGTCTATATCCCGCAAGGTACGCGTGGCACTTTGTGTGTTTCATCGCAAGCAGGTTGTGCTCTAGATTGCAGTTTTTGCTCTACGGGAAAGCAAGGTTTTAATAGTGATCTCACCAGTGCTGAGATCATTGGTCAAGTGTGGATAGCATCAAAGTCATTTAACTCTATACCTGCTACTGTTGACCGAGCCATTACCAACGTGGTGATGATGGGTATGGGGGAGCCGTTACTTAACTTTGAAAATGTAGTCAATGCTATGACTGTCATGCTAGATGACTTTGGATATGGTATTTCGAAACGTAAAGTGACTCTGTCAACGGCAGGTGTGGCGCCTATGATTGATAAGCTCGGAGAGCGTATTGATGTGGCTTTGGCGTTATCTTTACATGCACCTAATGATGAGTTGCGTAATAAACTTGTACCGATTAATAAAAAATACCCATTGAATGTGGTGTTGGATGCCTGTAAACGCTATATGGCAGGTTTAGGTGAGAAGCGTTACTTGACCATTGAGTATACCTTATTGAAAGATGTGAATGATTTACCAGAGCATGCAGAACAGTTGATTGAATTACTGAGAGATGTGCCATGTAAGGTGAATTTGATTCCTTTTAATCCTTTTCCACATTCAGGTTATGAGCGCCCAAGTAATAATGCGATTCGTCGCTTCCAGGACGCTTTGCATCATGCTGGTTATAGTGTCACTGTGCGCATGCCGCGAGGAGAGGATATTGATGCGGCCTGCGGTCAGTTGGTAGGACAAGTGCAAGATCGTACGCGCCGTAGTGAACGCTATATCGCTGTGCGTCAAGTCAATGGTTAATTGATTCCATTGCTGGGTCATTCGGAGGGGTGAGCATGTTGATTCGTGTTGGGTTTTTACTGGCGCTGTCGAGTGTGCTCATTGCTTGTGTGTCTAATACGACGAGTGGTCCGCTACATACATCAAACGGCCGGCACCAAGCCCTGGATGCTTATATTCAGTTGGGTATTGGTTATTTGCAGGAAGGCCTAACAGAACAGGCTAAAATACCGTTGCAGAAGGCTTTAGAACTTGACCCTAAAAGTGCTGATGCCCATGCTGCTTTAGCTGCGGTTTTTCAGCGCGAACTAGAAGTGCAGCTAGCTGAGCAGCATTATCAAAAAGCGTTAGCATTAGAAAGCCGTAATAGTCGCATTTTAAATAATTATGGCGGTTTTCTGTACGAGCAAGGTGACTTCTCAGGTGCTTATCAGAAATTTCAAGCTGCCGCGCAAGATCCCATGTATGTTGGGCGTTCTGGTGTGTTTGAAAATCTAGGGCTGACAGCGTTGCGTCTTAACGATAAAAAAATAGCGTTAGAGTACTTTCAGCGTTCTTTACGTTTAAACGCCCAACAGCCTAGCACCCTTTTAGAGACAGCACTGTTATTATACGAGCGTCAAGACTATGTGCTCGCACAAAAACATTATGAGTCTTTTACGCGATTAAGTGAGCACAACGCACGTAGCTTGTTGTTGGGTGTGCGCCTCGCAAAAATATTTCAAGATCGTACTCAAGCAACTGAATTAGGTTTGCAGCTAAAACGCTTGTACCCTGCTAGCGCTGAGTATAAACAGTATCAATCGGAGCAGTGATGACCTTAGCAACAAATGCGCAACCAGAGACCGTTGGTGACAGCCTGCGCAATGCGCGATTAACAGCTGGTTGGGCCATAAGTGATGTGGCAAAAAAACTGCACCTGACTGAAAGTACAGTGCAATCGATTGAAAGTGACCAGTTTGAACGCTTGCCTGGAACTACTTTTTCTCGGGGCTATATTCGCAGCTATGCCAAGCTGTTAGGTTTAGATGAAGCGCGAATGGCTCAGCAGTTTGATCAACAGATCGGTACAAGTGCAGACACTCACAGTGTTCAAAGCATTGATCGTGTTGGCGAGTCACGTCGAGTATCGCGTGGCATGTTTCAATTTAGCCTGCTTGTAATTTTGCTGATTATTTTTACAGCCGCTTACTATGGCTGGCAGGCCTTTAGTCAGGCGGATTCTAAAACAGATGATAGTATTGCGGCATTTGAACGTGTTGAAATCGAGCGCGCAGATGGTTCGCTGCATGTGCAAACCTTAGATGAGTCAGACGAAATTACAGTACCATCAACGCCTAGTGCAAACATAGCAAGAACAGAGGATGCCAGTGAAATGGTTGAACTGGCTGTTAAGTCTTCTACACAAGAAGCGATGCTTAAAGATAATGCAGTATTAGTAGAGGGTGCAGTTACTGAGTTGCTTTCAGAGGCTGAAGCAGTTGTAGCGGTAGCTGGTACTGATGTGGAAAGTGAATCAGAAGTTGATGCTGTGCCAGAGTTGGAGTTGGCGTCTGGTATGGGGCATGTTGAATTGAACTTTACAGATGATTGTTGGATTCGGATTGTTGATGCCAGTGGTAAAGAGGTTAAAAGCGGTTTGCAGCGTGCGGGTGACAGTGTTTCTATTACAGCTCAACCCCCATTGAATGTTCGCTTAGGTTATGCCAAAGGTGTCAGTATTATTTATAATGGCGAACCTGTTGACTTTAGCTCGTCAATTCGCGGTGCAACTGCCAGATTTAAGTTGGGCGAGTAATCATGCATAAGCAAAATTTAATAGAACGTCGTATTTCTCGAAAAATTCATGTTGGTTCTGTCGCTGTTGGTGGGGATGCTCCAATTAGCGTGCAAAGTATGACCAACACAGATACCTGTAATATCGAAGCGACTGTGGCGCAAATTTTGCGTTTAGAACAGGCTGGTGCGGATATTGTGCGTGTTTCTGTTCCGACTATGGAAGCAGCAGAAGCTTTTGGACGCATTAAAAAACAGGTGCATGCACCTTTAGTGGCCGATATTCACTTTGATCACCGTATTGCTTTACGGGTTGCTGAGTTGGGTGTTGATTGCTTGCGAATTAACCCAGGTAATATTGGCAATGAAGCGCGTGTTAAAGCTGTGGTTGATGCTGCACGTGATCGTGGTATTCCAATTCGTATTGGAGTTAATGCAGGCTCTCTAGAAAAAGATTTACAGAAAAAATATGGAGAGCCTACAGCCGAGGCTTTAGTAGAGTCTGCGCTGCGGCATGTGGAGCACCTAGATCGTTTAAATTACGCAGATTTTAAGGTCAGTGTGAAAGCATCAGATGTGTTTATGGCCGTTGCTGCTTACCGTCAGTTAGCGAAGGAAATTGAGCAGCCGCTACATTTAGGTATTACCGAGGCAGGTGGGTTACGCTCCGGCACGGTTAAATCTGCAGTAGGTTTAGGTATGTTGTTGGCTGAAGGTATTGGAGACACTATTCGTGTCTCGCTTGCAGCTGACCCTGTGGAAGAAATAAAAGTAGGCTTTGATATTTTAAAGTCATTGAAACTTCGTTCACGTGGTATTAATTTCATTGCTTGCCCAAGTTGCTCTCGACAAAATTTTGACGTGGTGAAAACCATGAATGAACTTGAAGAGCGCTTAGAGGACTTATTAGTACCTATGGATGTTGCTGTGATTGGTTGTGTGGTTAACGGTCCAGGCGAAGCAAAAGAAGTGCATGTGGGTTTGACCGGTGGTTCACCGAACCTTGTTTATATCGACGGTAAGCCTGCACAGAAACTAACTAATGAACATTTGGTGGATGAACTTGAAGCGCTAATCCGTAAGCGCGCAAGTGAAAAAGTCGCAGCAGATGCGGCGTTAATTGTCCGCGGTTAATCATCAAGGAATTTTTGTGAGTAAACCATTGCAAGCCATCCGTGGCATGAATGATATTTTGCCTGAGCAAACCCCGCTGTGGCGTTATTTTGAAAAAACAGTCGCAGACTTATTGGATGGCTACGGCTATCGTCAAATTCGTATGCCTATTGTTGAGTTTACCGAACTGTTTAAGCGTTCAATTGGTGAGGTGACTGACATTGTTGAAAAAGAAATGTATACCTTTGCGGATCGTAATGGTGATTCTTTAACTTTACGTCCAGAAGGCACTGCGAGCTGTGTTAGGGCAGTGATGCAGCACAGTTTGGCTGGTGGCGGTCAGGTGCAAAAACTTTGGTATCAAGGCCCTATGTTTCGTCATGAGCGTCCGCAAAAGGGCCGCTATCGCCAGTTTCATCAGATTGGTGTGGAAACATTTAATTTAGCAGGACCAGATGTGGATGCTGAATTAATTGTTTTAACATGGCGTTTGTGGAAGAAATTGGGGATCAGTGAGCATGTTAAGTTAGAGCTTAACAGCTTAGGTACCTCTGCGACTCGTACGGTGTATCGTGAGGCTTTGGTTGAATACCTACAGGGATGTTACGACGAATTAGATGAGGACAGCCAACGCCGCGTGTTGAGTAATCCTTTGCGCGTGCTAGACAGTAAAAATCCAGATACGCAAGCTTTGTTAATGGATGCGCCACAGTTGGAGGACTATTTGGATGAGAACTCCCAAACTCACTTTGCTGGGTTACGTGCTCGTCTGGACGCGGCTGGGGTTCCCTATGTGATCAACCCACGTCTGGTTCGAGGCTTGGATTATTATAGCGAAACAGTTTTTGAGTGGGTTACCGATCAATTAGGCGCTCAAGGTACTGTATGTGCGGGGGGGCGTTATGATGGCCTAGTCGAACAAATGGGTGGGCGTGCAACACCTGCAGTAGGTTTTGCTATGGGGATTGAGCGTTTAATTTTAATGCTTGAGACTTTGGGTAAAATTCCTGAAGCATTATCACGCCAAGTGGATGTCTATTTTTGTGCTTTTGGTGAGGCCAGTGAATTGGCTGCGTTAAATTTGGCTGAACGCTTACGAGATGAGTTGCCGCAGTTGCGCTTACAGGTGAATGCGGGCGCTGGTAGCTTTAAAAGCCAGTTTAAAAAAGCTGACAAAAGTGGCGCATTATATGCATTAATATTGGGTGATAATGAGTTAGAGTCTAATACTGTTGCAGTCAAACCGTTACGGACTGACGCTGAACAACAGTCGGTAGCCTGGGATGTATTAAGCGAGCATTTACGCAACAACTTGTGTGATGACGCAGCATTGAACTAATAGGAGTTTCAGCGTGAGCGACTACAGCGAAGAAGAACAAATTGCGCGGATTAAAGAGTGGTGGCAGCGCAACGGTAAGCCGCTGCTGGCAGGCGGCGCATTAGCGCTTGTCTTAGTATTTGGTTGGCAGGCTTGGCAAAAGCATCAAGCCAATCAGAGTGCAACAGTATCTATGTTGTATCAGCAGTTACTAGAGGTAGCGTTGTTACCGAGAGATCAAGTGGATTCTCAGCGTGTTGCACAGTTATTAACTGAACTAAAAAAAATTCAGGCTAACAGTGCTTACACACAATATGCACGATTATTAGCTGCTAAAGTGGCGGTGGATAGTAACCAGTTAGATGATGCAGTATTGGAGTTGCAAGGTATTTTAGATAAGCCGGCTGATGAAACGCTAGAAGAGCTTGCTCGTCAGCGCTTAGCTCGCGTATTCCTTGCACAAAAAAAAGCTGAAAAAGCATTGAAGTTATTGGATACCCAAGTGTTACCGGCCTATGCTGCAACGCGTGAAGAGCTGCGTGGTGATGCATTGGTTGCTTTACAGCGGCCAGCAGACGCTCGAGCAGCTTATGAAAAAGCGCAAAAGTCGCTTGCTTCTGATGCGGCAACAGGCGCTTTATTGATGAAACTCGACAATCTAAGTGAAAAGGATGCCTAACTTGAAAAAGTACAAGTATATGGCAGTGCTAGTTTTAGCGCTGTTTGCAGTGGGTTGCAGCAGCACCAGTAAAAAAGAATTGAAACCCCAAGCGCTGGAAAAAATAACCACTGAAGTCTCACTGAAGAAAGAGTGGAGTAAGTCTGTTGGCGCAGGGCAAGGTAGGTTGTGGAATAACTTAGCTCCAGCAGTTGATGGTAACCAGATTTATACAGCAGATGTGAAGGGGCGGGTAATGGCTCTGGATCGTTTTACTGGAAAAACGCTTTGGACTCGTAAGCTCAAACTAGACGTTTCTGGCGGTGTAGGCGCAGCATCTGGAATGGTTTTGTTAGGCACTCTAGCGGGTGATGTTATTGCTTTAGATGCCGCTACAGGTGAAGACCTTTGGCGCAGTAAAGTGAGTAGCGAAGTATTATCAGCTCCAGTAACGAACGGTGATGTAGTTGTAGTGCAAACTCAAGATGATCGTTTAATTGGTTTGGAGGCGCAGTCAGGACAGCAGCGTTGGATTTACGAAAGTACTCCTGCTGTTTTGACTTTACGTGGTAGTGGCACTCCTATTGTGACTGACTATGTTGCTTATGCGGGATTGTCCACAGGTAAAGTTGTCGCTATTGATACCCAGCGTGGTTTGCCTGTGTGGGAACAACGTATTGCTATACCTACAGGGCGCACAGAATTAGAGCGAATGGTGGATATTGATGGCGACTTGCTACTTAGTGGTAATGTTTTATATGTTGTCAGTTACCAAGGGCGTTTAGCCGGACTTGACCCGCAAAGTGGCCAAGTACTTTGGCAACGTGAAGCCTCTAGCTACGTGGGCGTGGCTGAAGGTTATGGTAATGCTTATGTAAGTTTAGCGGATGGCGTGATAGAAAGTGTTGATGAGCGTTCAGCAACGGCGATGTGGAGTAATACAGATTTAATGCGTCGTCAGTTAACGGCTCCCGCGGTGTTTTCCAGTTACATAGCTGTCGCTGATTTAGAGGGTTACTTGCACGTGCTCAGCCAAGTTGATGGGCGTTTTGTGGCCCGTACAAAAGTTGATGGTAAAGGTGTACGTGTACAACCTTTAGTCGTCGGTGGCTGGATGTATGTTTATGGAAATGGTGGCAAGTTAGTTGCCCTGACCATTAAGTAAGAGTTAGGTAGGCGAGAGACCTGTCTAGCTAAGCGTTTGGCCGCTGTCGTTAGATCGACAGCGGCCTTTGTGTTTTATGAATTATCGCTGGAGGAGCCAATGGTTCCCGTAATTGCTCTGGTGGGCCGACCAAATGTTGGCAAATCGACGTTGTTTAACCGCCTGACTAAATCCCGCGATGCGATTGTAGGCGATATTCCCGGTCTAACGCGTGACCGCCAATATGGTGAAGCGCAGTGGCAGGGTCGCAGTTATATTTTGATCGATACCGGTGGTATTACCGGTGACGAGGAAGGTATTGATGCCAAAATGGCCGAACAGTCGCTACTCGCGATTGAAGAAGCGGATGTGGTGCTGTTTTTAGTTGATGCGCGTGATGGCTTATGTCCTGCGGATCAGATGATTGCAGAACATCTACGTAAGCGTAATAAAATTTCATTGGTTGTAGTCAACAAGGTTGACCATCTTGATGAGAATATTGCATTGGCTGAATTCAGTCCTCTGGGGTTAGGAGACTCTGTAGCCATTGCAGCAGCTCATGGCCGTGGTATTAATCCGATGTTGGAATTCACCTTGGGTCAATTCCCAAAGGATCCTGTATTTGAGCTCGAAGATTTTTCCACTATTGAGGAAGGGCAAGAGCTTAAGCGTATTCCTGGGCCGGATGAAAAAGACGGGATTAAAATCGCTATTATTGGGCGTCCCAATGTGGGTAAGTCTACCTTAGTGAACCGTATGCTCGGTGAAGAACGTGTAGTGGTTTACGACCAACCTGGTACGACGCGAGACAGTATTTATATTCCTTTTGAACGGGGTGAAGAAAAGTACACTTTAATTGATACTGCAGGTGTGCGCCGTCGTGGTCGCATTTCTGAAGATGTTGAAAAGTTTTCGGTCGTTAAAAGCTTGCAGGCCATTAAAGATTCTAACGTAGTGATTTTTGTCATGGACGCCCGAGAAGGGGTGGTGGATCATGATTTGAACTTACTGGGTTTTGCGTTAGAGTCGGGCCGTGCAATTGTTATTGCCCTTAATAAATGGGATGGCATGCATCCTAGCGAGCGTGAGTACGCAAAAAAAGAACTTGAGCGACGCTTGTATTTTGTTGATTTTGCAGACATTCATTTTATTTCAGCTTTACACGGTACCGGGGTTGGGCATTTATATAAATCAGTACAAAATGCTTTTGCTTCAGCTGTGACTCGTTGGCCGACCAATCGTTTAACTCAAATCCTAGAAGATGCAGTTCGTGAGCATCAACCGCCAATGATTGCTGGTCGTCGCATTAAGTTGCGTTACGCTCACTTGGGTGGTGCGAATCCACCATTGATTGTGATCCACGGCAACCAAGTTGATTCAGTGCCTAAAGGCTATATGCGTTATTTAGAGAATACCTATCGGCGTGTATTGAAGCTGGTAGGTACGCCTATCCGTATTGAGTTTAAAGGTGGTGAAAACCCATACGAAGGTAAAAAAAATAAGCTCACTGATCGACAAGTGAATAAAAAACGCCGTCTCATTGCTAATAAGAAAAAGCAAGAGAAACGTAAAAAGAAGAAATAAAGTGATGCATAAGCCAGATTCTGCGAGCAGTATCTGGCTTTTTTTTGACCATAAAGTTTATGTGGGAGAATTAACTTTGTGGATTGATTGACGCTGCTACAGAGAATTGCCAACATGGTCTTAGTCACAATGTCTTAATAAGGCTTGGTGCGAGTTACATTTTGTGCAGGCTGAACAGCCGAAAGTGAGTAAAAATAATAATGTCCGATGCAACTCCAAAACCTGATTTACGACTCGCTTTATTGCAAGGTCCTTTGGTATGGCATGATAAGCAAGCGAATTTAGAGTATTTCAGTCAATTATTTAAAAGCCTGAATCCTGTTGATTTGGTATTACTACCCGAGATGTTTAACACAGGGTTTACGATGGACTCAGCATCACAAGCAGAGTCGGAAATGGGAATCACCATTCAGTGGCTATTGCAACATGCAAGTGATTTAAATGTGGTGCTTTGTGGTAGCTTAATTGTGAAGGTGGCTGAAGGCGATTATCGCAACCGGCTAATTTGGGCACGTCCAGATGGTAGTTTTGAATATTATGATAAGCGTCATTTATTTCGCATGGCTGGCGAACATAAACGCTTTACGGCTGGAGAAAAGCAATTGCAAGTAGAGCTTAACGGCTGGCGCATTCGGCCACTGATTTGTTATGACTTGCGCTTTCCTGTATGGAGCCGCGATGCTCAAGATACGGATCTGTTGTTTTACTTGGCCTGTTGGCCTGCAGCTCGCCGTGCTGCATGGAACCGTTTATTGCCAGCGCGGGCAATTGAGAATTTGTGTTACGTTGCTGCAGTGAATCGTACAGGGCAGGATAATAAAGGCCATCAATATGCTGGGGATAGTCAAGTATTAGACTTTATGGGTGAAACATTGCTGCATGCTGCTGACCAGCAAGGTGTATTTTACTGCAGTTTACAAGCTGAACCTTTGGAACAATTCAAACAACGCTTTCCCGCTTATTTAGATGCTGATGAGTTTGTTTTCGAGATATAGAGAGTTTTAAAAATCTAGTACTGAGTACATAGGTATTTTTAGTGTCTAAAGGTGCGTCATTATTGGCTTCAGTTATGTCGATTTATTCAGCATGACATGTAAGTTGGGTTGAAATCTTTGTTAATATAGCGCTAATACACAAACAAGCTTAGAGTTTTTTCTACTAAATGTGTATGTTGGTGTTGTGGGACAGTATAAAATTTATATTTTTGCGTAGCACATTGCATCAAACTGCAGTGTGTTTACGTGTGTAGGGTTGTGAAGCCCTTTTTCATTTAACTGCTTTGGAGTACACATATCTTATGGATATCGGTCTACGTGAATGGCTATTTGTTATCGGCATTATTGTCATTGTCGCCGTTTTATTTGATGGCTGGAGACGTATGAGCGGTAATAAAAGTAATCTTAAGTTTCGGTTAGATCGTAACTTGGCTGACTTACCTGAAGAGGAAAACCCTGAGATTTTAGGTCCTGTACGCAAAGTGGAAAAGCGAGAGCCTTCTTTAACGGCCAATAGTGACTTTGAGTCAGGTTTGCAAGCTGATACTCCTACCTCAAATAAAAGGGTAGAGGATGTTACTGTCGATCGCGTTGAGCCGGATATTGATGATCTAGTGAACCCTTACGATGAAGAGATAGAGGGTTCTGTAGAGGAAGAGAAAGGCATGGGGGATTACGATGAAATTTTAATCATTCATGTGGTATCTCGTGACCCAGAAGGATTTAAGGGGCCTGCTTTATTGCAAAGTATCTTAGAGAGTGGGCTACGCTTTGGTGCCATGGATATTTTTCATCGTCATGAAAGTATGACAGGTAATGGGGAGAAATTATTCTCCATGGCTAACGCACTGAACCCAGGGACTTTTGATTTGGATGATATGGATATGTTCAGTACTCGTGCGGTGTGTTTCTTTATGGGATTGCCAGGCCCGCGCAACAGTCGTCAAGCATTTGACTTAATGATAGCCGCCGCTCGTAAATTAGCAAAAGAGCTAGATGGTGACCTAAAAGATGATCATCGTAGTGTTCTAACTGCGCAGACTATTGAGCATTATCGCCAACGGATTTCTGATTTTGAGCGACAGCAGTTAACTCAGAAACTATAATGACTGTCATTCGTCTTGTTTAAAAAGGGCAGCTTACGCTGCTCTTTTTGTTTGGATATAGGCTATGAATTCAAATCACAGTACAGCTAAACGTATACTTCAGTTGCGTGAGGCAATTGAGAAGCATGATTACAGTTACTATGTGTTAGATGCTCCCACTGTGCCTGATAGTGAGTATGATCGACTCTTCAATGAGCTGCGCGAGCTTGAAACACAACAGCCTGAACTGATCACTGCAGACTCACCGACACGGCGTGTATCTGGCCAGCCTTTAGACACTTTTCAACAAGTGCAGCACCAAGTACCTATGTTGAGTTTAGGTAACGCATTTGCTGCTGAGCAGGTATTGGATTTTGCTCAGCGCGTCGAACAGTCATTGAAGCAAGCAAGTGATGATTTGTTTAGCGTAGCAAAGGTTGAATATTGTTGTGAGCCGAAACTGGACGGTTTAGCAGTTAGTATCAGTTATGAGCAAGGGGTGTTAACCCGCGCTGCTACTCGTGGTGATGGACAAACGGGTGAGGATATTACAGCAAATGTGCGCACTATACGTAATGTGCCTTTGAAACTGCAGGGTAAAGGGTGGCCTGAACTACTGGAAGTGCGTGGCGAGGTCTACATGCCTAAGCAAGGCTTCGCGGATTTAAATGAGCGTGTCTTAGCTGCTGGAAGCAAACCTTTTGCCAATCCGCGGAATGCTGCAGCCGGTAGCCTGCGTCAGTTGGATGCAAAAATTACAGCTACGCGCCCATTAGAGTTTTGTTGCTATGGTACCAGTACCGAAGGGTTGGCGGAGAGTCATAGTGAAACCCTACAACGTTTACGCGAATGGGGCATCAGCATCAGTCCAGAACTTAAAGTAATGGACAGTATTGAAGATTGTCTAGCTTACTATGCAGATATTGGTGCGCGTCGTACACAGTTACCATATGATATTGATGGCGTAGTATTTAAAGTCAATGCCTTAATACAACAGCAGAGTTTAGGCTTTCGGGCCCGTGAGCCGCGGTGGGCCATTGCTTATAAATATGCAGCACAAGAAGAAATTACCGAACTATTAGATGTTGAGTTTCAGGTTGGACGCACTGGTGCGGTCACGCCGGTTGCACGTTTAAAACCTGTGCATGTGGGGGGGGTGATGGTGTCTAATGCGACCTTGCATAATATGGATGAGGTCGCTCGTTTAGGTGTAATGATTGGTGATCAAGTGATCGTTCGTCGTGCCGGTGATGTGATCCCGCAAATTACCCAGGTTGTCTTGGAACGTCGTTCTGAGCATGTTCAACCAGTGCAGATTCCAACTCAGTGCCCTGTATGTGGGGCTAAGGTGGAGCGTACTCAGCTGGTGCGACGGAGTAAAAGCAAGCAAGTCTTGAGTGATGGAGCAGTTTGGCGTTGTATGGGCCGTTTAAGCTGTCAAGCACAGTTGCAGCAAGCATTACTGCACTTTGTTTCACGTCGTGCGATGGATATTGATGGTCTAGGCGAAAAAATCATTGAACAATTGGTGACTCGTAAGCTGGTTGCCTCCCCAGCAGATTTATACCGCCTCACCTATGAGCAAGTGATTGAGCTGGATGGCTTTGCCGATGTGTCTGCGAGCAATTTGTTAGCAGCTATTGCGCAGAGTAAAGAGCCGACTTTAGCACGCTTAATTTTTGCGTTGGGGATTCCTGATGTGGGCGAGGAAACAGCTAAAGTGCTTGCGCGTGCGTTGGGTTCTTTACAGCGGATTCGAAAAGCCTATCCGCAAACTTTATTGTGGCTGCCTGAAATTGGTCTAGAAGTGGCGCATGAGATTGCAAGCTTTTTTTCCGATGAGCACAATCAAAGTGTTTTGACTGAATTGTTAGAACTGAATGTACAGCCTATAGATGAAGGTGAGCCTGAACCGCAGTTTCAAGGTTTTACCACTTTGGCAGGCTTTATTGAACAGTTTAATATCGCAGGCGTAGCACGGACGACTGCGCAACGCTTAGCAGAACATTTTAAAAGTGTTGACGCTGTGTTCGCTGCTGACTGGCTAGCATTATCAAGCATAGATCGAATATCCAAAAATGCTGCGCAAGCTGTCGAAAGGTTTATTCAGCAAGGAGGCCAGCGTGAGCAGGCTTTACAGCTTGAACAGCAGCTTTTGGACTTTGGTATGCATTGGTCTTGTCAGAGTAAAACTGTGCAGGCAGCCCCTTTAACTAATCAAACTTGGGTGCTGACAGGAACGTTAGAGACTTTAACACGTACACAAGCAAAAACACGTTTAGAGTTGTTGGGGGCTAAAGTGGCAGGTTCAGTCTCTGCAAAAACCAGTTGTGTTGTAGCAGGAGCAAATGCTGGTTCTAAATTAGTACGGGCACAAGAACTCAATATAACAGTGCTGGATGAGGCCGAGTTTTTAGAAAAAATAGCTGAGTTGGAAGGCTAGAAATATTTAGTCATATATTGACTGATTAGACTTTCGTTGGATTGTTTAGGAAAGCTACTCGGTTACTATCGAAAGCGTCTACCTCCTGCGAGATGACAACTTCATGCGTAAAATATTCCTTCCCCATGGAATATTGTTTAGACGGCCGTCCAGGCCGTCTTTTTTATTGTTTTAGCGATGCTTACCACTTATGCGGTTTGACATCCTCCCCGACCTAAAGGACGGGGATTCCTACTGCTAGACGACCATGCCCGACCGCGAGAATGTTACGTGCCGCGTTGATATCGCGATAGTGGGTAACACCGCACCCACTGCACGTCCATTCTCATATTCCAAGTCCTGCGATACCTTTC
>NZ_JAXIVU010000014.1:0-67498 GCF_034259425.1 Denitrificimonas halotolerans | reverse complement strand
AATCATCGACACAAGCACCCACACGAATTGCTTGATTCAAATTGTTAAAGAACGTTTCGTTGAAGCTACCTGCTTCAGCGAGGTGGCGTATTCTACACTCACCATTTAATCTGTCAAGGTTTATTTTCAGGAAACTTAACTTCCGCTCAACCCTTGATTGATGCCACAGAGGTATTTAAGCCTCTTTGGCAGGCCGCTCATTCTACACTAGAACTACGCGTCGTCAAGCATTATTTCAAATTTCCATAATTTTCTAAAACCTTGCTTAGCGCTTGATTTGCAACTATCTCGCCAATCAAGAAAATCTATATTATAGATTTATTACAAACAACACAAGCGCTAATTCAAAGCACTCAATCACTCTGCCGTTAAAGTAACTTTAGCAAAACTTCTCTTACCGGCCTGACAGACATGCACAGCCCCCAACTTAAAGACAAAGTCACGATCAACCACCTCACCATCAACCTTAACACTGCCTTTACCTAACATATCACGAGCGCTCGCCGCATTCTTCACCAAACCCGCCTGATTCAATACTGCTGCAATCGGCATATCTTCCACTGCCATCAATTCAACCTCTGGCAAATCTTCTGGCAGCTCACCGTCCTGCATACGATTACCAGCAGACTTATGAGCGTTAGCAGCAGCCTCTTCACCATGAAATCGAGCAATAAGCTCTCGCGCCAACTCAATTTTAATATCTCGAGGGTTAGCACCTTGAGCAACACTCTCTTTCAGCTGCTCAATTTCTTCTAGGCTTCTAAAACTCAGTAAATCATAGTAGCGCCAAATCAGCTCATCAGGCATTGACAACAGCTTGTTGTACATAACACCTGGCGCCTCTTGAATCCCTACATAGTTACCCAAGGACTTAGACATCTTCTTAACACCATCTAAACCCTCTAGGAGAGGCATCGTAATAACGCATTGCGGCTCCTGACCATAAGAGCGCTGCAACTCACGCCCCATCAAAAGATTAAATGTTTGGTCAGTTCCACCAGCTTCTATATCAGCACGCAACGCAACAGAATCATACCCTTGAATCAAAGGGTATAAGAACTCATGAATTGCAATTGGCTGATTATTAGAATAGCGATTATGGAAATCTTCGCGCTCCAGCATCCTTGCTACTGTGTACTGTGATGCTAGGCGGATAAAATCAGCAGGATTAAGCTTCTCTAACCAAGAGGAATTAAATACAACCTCGGTTTTTTCTTCATCTAGAATTTTAAATACTTGCTGCTTATAAGTTTCCGCATTCGCCAACACTTGCTCACGGGTAAGTGGTGGACGCGTTACGCTTTTACCACTCGGATCACCGATCATCCCCGTAAAGTCACCAATCAAGAACACCACTCGATGCCCTAAATCTTGCAGCATGCGTAATTTATTCAATAAAACGGCATGACCTAGGTGCAGATCCGGAGCCGTTGGATCAAAGCCTGCTTTAATGCGCAACGGCTGATTGCGCTTCAGCTTCTCTATTAACTCCTGCTCAATAATAACGCTGTCAGTACCTCGTTTAATAATAGCCAACTGCTCTTCAACGGTTTTCATGCCTAGAACACCATAATTTTATAAGAAAGATAACCAATAAGAATACTAGATAAGGAACTAAAAACAAATGAATGCGTCAGAACAACGCAAGCATTAACACCTAATTCTATGCAATAATGTAATAAAAATTAGATACAACCCTGACTGCAAGACGAATGGGCTTGCAGTATAGGTTTTTTACTTATACTTTACCCATCTTTGCACTTATTATTTATCGTTCGCTCACCAATCGCACAGCAGACCACAAAGACTATGCCAACAAACATCACTCCGACAAAACAGAGCTACCCCAAACGCCACCTGTTTGCCGCAAGCGGAATTGCTGCCTTACTCTGCTTAACTTTGCTCGTATACCCATCTCGCGAAGTGGAAGCTAAAAAAACTTTCATCAATATTGAGTTAGAAGAACAATCACCTGAACAAGTCACAGCTGACTTCTCTTTACTAGAAACACCACAATCAGAAACAGCAGCTTTAGAACTGACCGATCATGCTGAATTTGAAAAACTCGCACAAGAACTAGACGCATCTGTTTTCAAATTCAAACGCACTGTTACAGTAAAAAAAGGCGATACTTTATCAACTATTTTTTCTGACGTTGGTTTAGGCAATAGCCTGCTACACAGCATCTTAGCCAAAAACAAAGAAGCCCAGCTTTTTACTCGTATCAAAGAAGGCCAAGAACTGACTTTTGAGTTTGACGATGACCAGTCACTAAAAACACTGAGCAGCAAAGTAAATGTGTTAGAAACGATCTTCTTAGAAAAGCAGGGTAACGACTTCTCTTTTCGCAAAGATATCGCACCGACAGAAACAATCGAAAAAGTTGCCAAAGGCACTATTAAAGGATCGTTATTTGGCGCTACTAACAAAGCTGGACTGCCCCGCTCTTTAGCCATTAGCCTATCGAAAATTTTCGAATACGATATCGACTTTGCAAAAGATATACGCTCAGGAGACACGTTCGAAGTCGTATATGAAGCAAAAACCTTTAAAGGTCAAACTGTAGGCGCTGGTAACATCCTATCCGCACGCTTTACCAATCGCGGAAAAACATATACTGCTGTTCGTTACACCGATAAAAAGGGTAATACCAACTACTATGCAGCAGACGGCTCAAGTCTACGCAAAGCCTTTATTCGTACGCCGGTTGAGTATGCTCGTATCAGCTCACGCTTCTCCAACGGCCGTAAGCATCCAATTTTAAATAAAATCCGCGCACATAAAGGCGTTGATTATGCTGCTCCCCGCGGAACGCCTATTAAAGCAACAGGCGATGGTCGTGTATCTTTAGCTGGCCGCAAAGGTGGCTATGGCAATACTGTCGTCATTAAGCACGGCAAGCATTACCAAACTCTTTACGCTCATATGCAAGGTTTTGCCAAAGGCATAAGAGCAGGTAGCAATGTCAAACAAGGTCAAATTATTGGTTACATTGGCACAACCGGCTTATCCACAGGCCCTCACTTACACTATGAATTTCAAGTTAACGGTGTGCATGTTGACCCATTAAGTCAAAAACTACCAACTGCAGACCCGATTCCTGCATCGGAAAGACAACGCTTTGCGCAATACAGCAAACCTTTACTCGCAAAACTGGATGGACAACAAAACATCCAAGTTGCTATGAACAAGCAATAAACATGCTCTACATCGGTATTATGTCGGGCACCAGTCTCGACGGGATCGATATCAGCCTTATTGATATCGATCCACAATACTCACTCATAGCCAGTCATTACCTGCCCATGCCGGCAGATTTAAAAAAAAGCCTACTTGATTTATGCACTAGCGGCACCGATGAAATCCATCGAGCCGCTATTGCTGAACGCCAATGGGCTCAATTGGCCGCCCATGGTGTCACTCAACTTCTAGCTAAAACCCAAACACCTGCATCAAAAGTTCGAGCAATTGGCAGTCACGGACAAACCATTCGTCATGAACCACAACAACATTACACAGTACAAATCGGCAACCCTGCTCTACTAGCAGAGCTCACAGGGATTTGTGTAGTGAGTGACTTTCGTCAACGCGATATAGCAGCAGGCGGTCAAGGTGCACCGCTCGTCCCTGCATTTCATGAAGCATTATTCAAACAACATGCCATGCCTTGTGCCGTCTTAAATATTGGTGGGTTCAGCAACGTCACCCTATTAAACGAAAACCAACATACCCATGGCTTTGATTGCGGTCCAGGTAATGTTTTGATGGATGCTTGGATACAGCATAGAAAACAACAGCCATATGACCGAGAAGGTACCTGGGCGGCTGGTGGTACTGTTCATCACTCTCTACTGCAACAGATGCTGCAAGAGCCGTTTTTTGCCACTCAAGGCCCAAAAAGCACAGGTCGCGAACTTTTTAATCTATCTTGGCTGCTCAATATACTGAGTGCACACCCGACCATTGATGCACAAGATGTGCAGGCAACGTTATGTGAGTTTACAGCTCAAACTATTGCTGATGCTATTCAGTTAGCACAAAAAAATACTCGAGCAGTCTGGGTGTGTGGTGGAGGAGCACACAATAAAGATTTACTTAATCGTTTAACACGTCTCATACCACAAAGTACTGTGGCGAGTACCGATTCAATTGGAATCTCAGCGGATTGGATGGAGGCCATGGCGTTTGCTTGGCTTGCTCATTGCTGCTTAGAGAACATCCCAAGTAACCGACCTACAGTGACTGGCGCCAAAGGCTTACGCATACTTGGCGCCATTTACCCAGCTTAAGCAGTTTTCAAATCGAGAAGGATGACCCGCAACCACAAGTTGTTGTTGCATTCGGGTTATTAATTATAAAACGTGAACCTTCTAAGCCTTCGGTGTAGTCCACTTCCGCACCCACTAAATACTGAAAACTCATCGGGTCAACAATCAGGTTTACACCCTCACGCTCAACCACAGTATCATCTTCGGCAACTTCTTCATCGAACGTAAAACCGTACTCAAAACCTGAGCATCCACCACCTGTGATAAACACACGTAGATTCAATCGTGGATTGCCCTCCTCTTCAAGCAAGGCCCTTACTTTTTTTGCTGCGTCTTCAGTAAACTGCATTGCGGCAGGGACGAAGGATTCAACACTCATTTTACTTTCTCCCAGCATCGCGCTGTAAATAACTATTAAGTAATATTATCCGCTTATCCTACCACGGAGGTCAACTATTAACAGCACTTAAGGTATTAACGCGACCGTTTGCAGGCCACTGTTCTCTTCCAAGCCAAACATAATGTTCATATTCTGCACAGCTTGACCCGAGGCTCCTTTAACTAAATTATCAATAGCAGCCATCACAACCACTACATCGCCATTCTGTGGGCGCTGTACTGCGATACGACACATATTGGCACCCTTCACGCTACGTGTTTGCGGAAAGACCCCTGCTGGCAAAATATCTACGAAAGGCTCGTCACGATAATACTGCTCATACAACGCCTGCAAATCAACACTGTGATCTGTGACCGTCGCATAAGTAGTCGCATGAATACCACGAATCATTGGTACTAAATGAGGCACAAAAGTTAAATTTACTGATTTACCGGCAACGCGGCGTAGGCCTTGTTTGATTTCAGGCAAATGACGATGTCCATTGACACCATAAGCCACCATATTTTCGCCTGCTTCACAAAATAATGAGCCTAATTTCGTTCCACGACCTGCACCACTTACACCGGAAGCACAGCTAGCAATGATCTGCTTTGGATCAGCTAAGCCTTGCTCCACTAAAGGCAATAAAGCCAATTGTACAGCCGTCGGATAACAGCCAGGCACTGCAACCAAGCGAGCATCTTTGATAACGTCACGATTGACTTCAGGCAAACCATAAACAGCTTCGCTCAATAAATGTGGCGCACCATGCGGCTGACCATACCATTGCGTCCATTCCTCAGAATCTTCCAAACGAAAATCTGCAGAAAGATCAATAACTCTTGTGCCAGCTTGCAAAATCTCATCTGCCAAACTATGAGCAACACCATGGGGTGTAGCAAAAAATACGACATCACAAGCTGTTAAAGTTTCCACTTCTGGCACAGAAAAGGTCAAAATCGGGTAATGTTCGCGCAGATTAGGGTACATGTCAGCTACCCGCACACCTTCTTCAGAGCGCGAGGTAATGACCTCAACCCGTGCATGTGGATGCAAAGCCAGCAGGCGTAACAACTCAACACCTGTGTAACCTGTACCACCGACAATTGCCACTTTAATCATGCATGCACCTTCTTAGCTTAAGTAAAATATAATATTCTGATAACACAACCTGCGCTCAGCAGATGACACTCCGCGCCCTACGTACTACCATGAGCGCTCTTTACTCTCGGAGCAAGTTATGACTTATTTATGGATCAAAGCATTCCATATTATCGCAGTGGTCTGCTGGTTTGCGGGTTTATTTTACTTGCCACGCTTATTTGTTTATCACGCGATGAGCACAGACAGCGTCAGCCAAGAACGCTTTACTGTCATGGAACGCAAACTCTATAGAGGTATTATGCATCCATCTCTGATCGCGACTCTAGTACTTGGTATCTGTATGTTATATATGAATCCTGTACTCCTCAAGATGAGCTGGATGCATATCAAGCTGGCCTTACTGGCCTTGTTAATTACCTACCACTTTTCCCTAGGCGCTATTTATAAGAAATTCGCTCAAGGCGCTAACCAAAAAAGCCATGTATTTTACCGTTGGTTTAATGAACTACCGGTTTTATTTTTAATTGCTATTGTCTTGCTAGCCGTTCTCAAGCCTTGAGTTATATCGGCAGAATCGACAGTGCGTTATTACAGTGGTCCAGCAATATATTGATTTGATATCCTCCCCGACCTAAAGGACGGGGATTCCTACTGCTAGACGACCATGCTCGGCCGCGAGAATTGTTGATATAAAACTGTCGACCAATAAACTGAACACCTTGATCGACAGTGCTTTCTTAACCTGTATTACGCAAACCCGCAGCAATACCTGCCACCGTCACCAAGAGTGCTTGCTCAATTGCAGGACAAATCTCATCACCCTGCTCTCGCGAGCGCGCTAATAATTCCACCTGCAATAAATGTAGCGGATCTAAATATGTATCCCGCACACTGATGGAAGCACGCACTTGCGGGTGTCGCTCTAACAAATGTGCTTCCCCAGTCAAGTTCAGCACTTGCTCCACCGCCTGTTCCAAGTGCACATACAGCTGCTCACCAAAACCACGCAACTCATCCTTAACTAAACGCTCATCATATAAGCGTGCAATACCCGAGTCCGCTTTTAACAACACCATTTCTAGCATATCAATGCGCGCTCTAAAAAACGGCCACTGATCACGCATTTCTGCCAGCACCGCTTCCTCTTGCCGCTCTACTGCTTTTTGCAGCGCAGTTTCCCAACCCAACCAAGCAGGCAACATCATCCGTGTTTGAGTCCAAGCAAAAATCCACGGAATTGCTCGTAAACTTTCAATGCCACCGGTACGACGACGTGCAGGACGGCTACCCAGCGGCAAACGTCCTAGCTCTTGCTCAGGTGTTGCTTGGCGGAAATAATCAACAAAATGGGGCTCTTCACGCACCGTTTTACGATAAGCAGCCAGGCCATCAGCAGCTAGACGCTCCATGACCGCGCGCCATGATTCTTTAGGCTCAGGAGGTGGCAGCAATGTTGCTTCCAATACAGATGCCAAATACAGATTAAGGTTTTGCGCAGCTACTTCCGGCAAACCATATTTGTAACGAATCACCTCACCTTGCTCAGTAGTACGGAAACGACCAGCTACAGAGCCTGGTGGCTGTGACAAAATTGCTTCATGCGCTGGACCGCCGCCACGGCCCACAGTGCCCCCACGACCATGGAATAAAATCAGCTCAACCCCTTGCTTTTCACAAACAGCCACCAACTCTTCTTGGGCGCGATACTGCGACCAAGCCGCTGCCGTAGTCCCTGCATCTTTAGCTGAGTCTGAATAACCGATCATAACTTCTTGCGGACCTGCTAAGCTCTCGCGGTAATCTTTCAAACTGAGTAATTGATCAATCACCCCGGCGGCATTATGTAGATCATCTTGCGTTTCAAACAAAGGCGCAATACGCATCGCACGCCGCAACCCTGCCTCTTTCAGCAAAAGCTGCACAGCTAACACATCGGATGGTGCCGAAGCCATAGATATCACATAAGAGCCTAAGGCATCCGCTGCAGCCTGAGCAACCACCTGACACGTTTCTAAAACTTCTTGAGTATCTGCACTGGGTGTAAAAGCAGTGGAGAGTAACGGCCTGCGGTTTTCTAACTCTGCTAAAAGAAACGCTTGACGCTGCTCTTCGTTCCACTGTGCATAATCACCTAAGCCTAACCATTGCGTAATTTCACTTAATGCACTGGTATGGCGCTCAGCATCTTGACGGATATCTAAACGCACTAAAGATAAACCAAAGGTGGTAGCCCGACGAATAGTGTCAAGCAAATCACCATCTGCAATGAGCCCCATGCCGCACTCATGCAACGAGCGATAGCAAAGCAATAATGGCTCTAACAGCTCATTGGTATCTCGCATAACGGTTGCTGAAAGTGGCTTACCGTTAGAAATAGCGTCTTGTAACTCTGCACGTGTATTACGCAACCGAGCGCGCAGCCGCTTGAGCAGAACGCGATAAGGCTCATCAGTTTCACCCACCAACGCCATCAACTCGGCGCTACCATTGAGCATGGACAGCTCAGCAGTCAAGCGAGAAATATCACGTAAGAATAAGTCGGCTGCGATCCAACGTGCTAATAACAGCACAACTCGCGTCACCCGCGCAGTTACATTCGGATTACCATCGCGATCCCCCCCCATCCATGTGGAAAAGCGGATCGGGGTTGCAGTGATGGGCAACTTCTCGCCACCGGCGGCCTCAAGAGTTTGATCCACATGACGCAAGACATTTGGAATGGCTTCCCACAAGGAACGCTCAATCACTGCAAACCCCCAACGTGCTTCGTCCACTGGTGTCGGTTGCTCACTCCGAATCTCTGTCGTGTGCCACACTTCTGTAATGAGGCTACGCAGTTTAGCGATAATTTTTTCGCGCTCGTTTGCGGTTAAATCTGTGTGGTCTAAAGCAGCTAATTGCTGCGCAATCATATCGTACTTCATGATTAAGGTACGCCGCGACACCTCGGTTGGGTGAGCCGTCAACACTAGCTCAATATCTAAATCAGCAACGGCTTGCGATAGTTTTTGCGGAGTATGTCCAACAGCTTTTAGGCGCTCAAGCAGCGAGGCTAACATCAGATCTTCAAAGGCAGGCTCTTCATCGCTGCGACGGCGACGCATTAAATGGTACTGATCTGCAATGTTTGCCAGATTTAAAAACTGATTAAAGCCACGTGCCACTGGCAGCAATTCATCTTCAGACAACTGATCCAAAGTATCGGTCATCTGTTGACGGCCATCTTCTGAGCCACGACGAGCTGCTTTCGCACCAGTACGGATGCGTTCAATTTTCTCTAAAAACTCTTCACCGCGCTGTTCACTCATCGTCGAGCCCAGTAGCTCACCTAATAAATGAACATGCTCGCGTAGACGTGAATCAATTGGGATCATACTCGCTCTCCACTATAGTTTTCTTTAGCTTGCCGAGTTATTCAGCTGCAAGCAAGAAGTCTTAAGTGTTCTAAGCTTTGTATCTTTATACCATTGACATCCTCCCCGACCTAAAGGACGGGAATTCCTACTGCTAGACGACCATGCCCGGCCGCGAGAATGTTCCGTGCCGCGTTGATATCGCGATCGTGGGTGACACCACACCCACTGCATGTCCATTCTCTTATTCCAAGTCCTGCGATACCTTTCGGCCTCGACTCGGGCAAACTGCCGCAACTCGAACAGGTTTGTGTGGTGTATGCCTCGTCAACTTCCTTAAAAACAATGCCTGCGTGAGCGCATTTATAGTCCAGCATTGTTTTTAATTGACCCCAGCCAGCGTCCAGCACTGACTTGGCCATCGTGGTTTTAATAAAAGTCTACTCTAATTACCAAACTCACAGCGTACGGCACGTTTTTTATCATCCACCAAAACGCCGGTTAAGCCTTTTTGCTTGGTATCAAATAAAACCACTACCCCATCCATACACTGAGCCACTTGCTCAGCTGGTTTTAATGACACCTTATAATCTTCACCGGGTATCGTTTTTAACATGGTGTACTCAGCCAACAACAGCGCATCACTGGGTTTAGCAATGTGCAAATAACCGTAATAGCCTAAAACTGCAATCGTTCCCACAACACTTGCAATAGCAGTACCAATCAGTGGTCGATAATCACGTTCGCTCATAAACAGCTCCGTCAGACTCGCGGTAGGAAAATTTAAAAGATGGGCCGCAACCCTAGAGCAGGATCGCGGCCTCAATAGAGAAAGTTAATGCTCTGGACGCATATGCGGGAATAAAATCACATCACGAATGGATGGTGAATCTGTAAGTAACATGACTAAACGATCGATACCAATCCCTTCACCAACAGTGGGCGGCATACCGTATTCCAAGGCACGAACAAAATCAGCATCGTAATGCATAGCTTCATCATCACCCGCGTCTTTATCTGCCACTTGCGCCAAGAAGCGATCTGCTTGATCTTCCGCATCGTTTAATTCTGAATATGCGTTAGCAATTTCACGTCCCCCAATGAACAGTTCAAAACGGTCTGTGACATTTGGATCATCGTTACTGCGGCGTGCTAACGGTGACACTTCAAATGGATAACGAGTGATGAACGTTGGCTGTTCCAACTTATGTTCAACAGTTTCCTCAAAGATCATAGTTTGTAACTTACCTAGACCTTCAAACCCCATCACTTTAGCACCGCTTTTTTTCGCCAACTCACGAGCAGTATCTAGATCTTCTAAATCTGCGGCAGTGATTTCCGGATTATATTTCAAGATTGAATCAAACAAAGAAATGCGCTGGAACGGCTCACCAAAATGGAACACCTTACCCTGATAAGGTACATCCGTACTGCCCAAGACCTTCTGCGCTAGCTCTCGGAACAACTCTTCGGTTAAATCCATATTGTCTTCATAGTCCGCATAGGCTTGATAGAACTCAAGCATAGTGAACTCAGGGTTATGCCGCGTTGAAACACCTTCGTTACGGAAGTTACGGTTGATTTCAAACACACGCTCAAACCCCCCGACCACCAATCTTTTCAAATACAACTCAGGTGCAATACGTAAGTACATTGGCAAGTCGAGTGCATTATGGTGAGTTTCAAAAGGTTTAGCTGCAGCACCACCTGGAATGGTTTGCAGCATTGGTGTTTCCACTTCCAAGAAGTCACGCTCGGTTAAAAAGCTACGGATATGAGCAATCACTTTTGAGCGAATTTTAAAGGTATCACGCACATCCTCGTTAACAATCAAGTCAACATAACGCTGACGGTAACGCTGCTCAGTATCCGTTAAACCATGGTGTTTATCTGGTAAAGGACGCAATGCTTTAGTCAACAGTTGAACCTGTGTCATATGCACATAAAGATCACCTTTACCGGAACGCGATAAAGTACCCTCAACACCAATGATGTCGCCTAAATCCCAAGTTTTAATCTCGGCAAGCTTTTCTGCAGGCAAGCCTTTGCGGTCAACATAGACCTGCAAGCGCCCCGTCATATCCTGCACCACCATAAAAGCACCACGATTGAGCATGATGCGCCCAGCAATTTTCACCGGGATCGCAGCACTGACTAACTCTTCTTTAGTGTCATCCACATAGGTCTTTTGGATATCAGCGCAGTAATGCTCGCGACGAAAATCATTCGGGAAGGCATTGCCTTTGGCCCGCTCAATCGCCAGTTTTTCTTTACGCAAGGCAATTAAACGGTTTTCTTCCTCTTGCAACTCATGCTGAGTTAGCGGTTGTTCGCTCATGATGGGTATCCACTTAAATGTTATTCAGGTCGCTCGTACAGCGACTGTAAGCACGCTCAAGCATGCTGATTTCAATATTGACTAGGTCGACGACGAACAGGAGCATTACAGCCCCTGTTTTAAACTTGCCTCGAGAAACTGATTGATCTCACCATCGAGTACCGAATCGCAGTCACTTTCTTCCACGTTGGTGCGTAAATCTTTAATACGCGACTGGTCTAAAACATAAGAACGAATCTGATGTCCCCAACCAATATCAGACTTACTGTCTTCTAACTCTTGTGAAGCAGCACTGCGTTTTTGCAACTCCAACTCATACAATTTAGCACGCAACATTTTCATTGCAGTGTCACGGTTAGCATGTTGAGAACGCTCGTTCTGACAGCTCACCACCGTATTAGTAGGCTCATGGGTAATACGTACAGCAGAATCAGTGGTGTTAACGTGCTGACCGCCGGCACCGGATGAGCGATAAGTATCAATACGCAAGTCTGCAGGATTGATATCAATTTCAATATTGTCATCAATCTCTGGCGAGACAAACACAGCAGTAAAGGAGGTATGACGACGGTTGCCCGAATCAAAGGGGCTTTTACGCACTAAACGGTGTACTCCCGTTTCGGTACGCAACCAACCAAAAGCATACTCACCTTCAATATGTAAAGTAGCGCCTTTAATACCTGCTACATCACCAGGCGATAGTTCCATAATGGTTGCTTTAAAACCATTATGATCAGCCCAACGCAAGTACATACGCAGTAAAATATTGGCCCAATCTTGCGCCTCAGTACCACCGGAGCCGGCTTGAATATCAAGGTATGCATTATTGGCGTCCATATCGCCGCTAAACATACGGCGAAACTCTAGGCCACTCAGTTCCTGCTCCAATGCTGCAACTTCACTGCGTACTTCTTCAACAGCATCATGGTCATCTTCTTCGACAGCCATTTCCAGCAGGTCTTTAGCGTCACTGACGCCACTTTCTAAATTATCTAGAGTTTCCACAACCTGAGCTAGTGCCGAACGTTCACGTCCTAGGTTTTGTGCATATTCAGGGTTGCTCCAGATATCTGGATCTTCCAGCTCTCGTTCAACTTCAGTTAGACGTTCACGCTTAGTAGCGTAGTCAAAGATACCCCCGAATGACTTGCGTGCGCTCAGCTAAGTCATTGATGGCTAAATGGATTGGATTGACTTCCATAACAGACGATTCTCGCTTGATTGAACTGTGTAAAAAGGCTAATTGTACCTGAATAAGCACCAACTGTGCGCAGATCAAGCCTCCTGCATTACGCTTTTATCAAAATCGCGTAAGACCTCGTACTTTTAGTGCGGGAATGGATAGCGAGGACCGTGTACGCAGCCCCTTAACCCCTTAACAGGCTGCTAAAGTCTTTGCAGTATAGGTTGTGCTGGTATTATATACAGCATGATAAGGCACACCAAAACATTAAAAGTCCGAGTCCGAGACAGGCATGTGCCCCTGCTAAATCGCATGGCTCGAAGCGTCAATTTCGTCTGGAACTTTGTTCATGAATTAAGTCAACGCTCGATTAAAGAGCGTGGTGTGTTTTTGTCTACTTTTGATATGCATCCCTACACTAGGGGCGCAGATAAAGAGCTTGCGCTGCACAGCCAAACCTTACAGTGCATTGCAGGTGAGTATGTCACGCGCCGTAAGCAGTTTAAGAAGGTGCGGCTGAACTGGCGCAAATCAGGCGGTGTACGCCGCTCACTGGGCTGGATACCCGTCAATACAGGTGCAGCGCAGTGGAAAAACGGGCAGGTCTACCACAACGGCCACTATTTTAAGGTCTGGGACAGCTACGGCTTGAACCAATACAAGTTTCGCTCGGCCAGTTTCAATGAAGATGCCCGTGGCCGCTGGTACTTCAATGTTGTGGTTAATATGGAGGTCGAGCCAGAAATAAAACCCAAGTCAAAACCATTCATGCGAAAATCGCTAACCGTAGAAAAGACGCATTGCACAAGTTCAGCCGTAAGCTAGTCAATCGCTGCGGTGAAATCTATGTGGGCAATGTCAGTAGTTTAAAGCTCGTTAAAACCACGATGGCCAAGTCAGTGTTGGACGCTGGCTGGGGTCAATTAAAAACAATGCTGGACTATAAATGCGCTCACGCAGGCATTGTTTTTAAGGAAATTGACGAGGCATACACCACCCAAACCTGTTCGAGTTGCGGCAGTTTGCCCGAGTCGAGGCCGAAAGGTATCACAGGACTTGGAATAAGAGAATGGACGTGCAGTGGGTGCGGTGTCACCCACGATCGCGATATCAACGCGGCACGTAACATTCTCGCGGCCGGGCATGGCCGTCTAGCAGTAGAAATCCCCGTCCTTTAAGTCGGGGAAGGATGTCAAAGAGGGGTCAAGCTAGAAACAATCAACTGCAAAGTCTCATTGCCACGAAATTCATTCACATCTAGAGTGTAGGCAACTCTCGCCTCTAAAATATTAGGGTTAGGCCACACATCCACATCAATATTAAAAGCAATAGCATCCACTGGCGGCGCACTTCTACTGCTTTGCAATACCATTTTCAAATGCCTCTCCCCCACCAGTCTTTGGCTGAGGATTTTAAAATCACCATGGAACAATGGCTCAGGAAAGCGCTGCCCCCATGGCCCAGCATGACGTAACTGTTGCGCCAACTGCATATCAAACTCATGGTCAGCTAAACAGCCGTCGGAATAAATACAACCGGTCAGGTCATCCGCTGTTAATTGACTGCGCACTTGGGCATCAAAAGCCTCAGCAAAGGCCTCGTAATGCTGTTTATTAATGGTGAGGCCTGCCGCCATCGCATGACCACCAAATTTACTAATCAATTCAGGAAAGCTTGCTGCTATCGCGTCTAAAGTATCGCGGATATGTAAACCTGGAATCGAACGCGCCGAACCTTTTAACTCACCGTTATCTGCATCGGCGAAGGCAATCACTGGACGGTGATAACGTTCCTTCATGCGCGATGCCAAAATACCAATCACACCCTGATGCCATTCAGGCTCAAATAAACACAGACCAAAAGGCAAGCCCTCTACAGGCAAATCTTTAAGCTGCACCAATGCCTCTTGCTGCATACCCTGCTCGATCTGTTTACGATCTTGATTCAACTGCTCCAACTGCTGCGCGCGTTGCAAAGCATCATCAGCATCCTCACAGAGTAAGCACTCAATCCCTAAACTGATATCATCTAAGCGCCCAGCAGCATTAAGACGCGGGCCAACAATAAAACCTAAATCAGTGGATACAATACGGCGATGATCACGACGCGCCACTTCCAAAATGGCGCGTAATCCTGGGCGTGCTCGGCCCGCACGAATCCGAGCTAAGCCTTGATGCACTAAAATGCGATTATTAGCATCTAACGGCACGACATCCGCCACACTACCAAGCGCAACCAAATCTAACAGTTCAGCCAAATTCGGCTCTGCTATATTCTGCTGAGCAAACCACCCACTGCTACGTAAATGAGCCCGCAAGCCTAACAAGACATAAAACATTACACCGACACCGGCTAACGCCTTACTTGGAAATTCACAGCCGGGTTGATTTGGATTCACAATGGCATCGGCACTTGGCAAGGTATGCCCAGGTAGGTGGTGATCTGTCACCAAAACTTTTAAACCCGCAGCTTGTGCTGCTGCTACACCTTCAACACTGGAAATACCATTATCCACAGTCACCAATAAATCTGGCTGACGCTCTAAAGCCACAGCAACGATTTCCGGTGTCAAACCATAACCATAATCAAAGCGATTCGGTACCAGGTAATCCACGTGTGCAGCCCCGAGCATCTGCAACCCCAGCATACCGACACAGCTGGCGGTGGCACCATCAGCATCAAAGTCACCAACAATAAGTATCCGCTGACGCTGTTCCAAAGCCTGAGCCAGCAACTGCACCGCAGCATCCATCCCCTTCAGCAAGTGCACCGGTAATAAATGCGCCAAACCTTTTTCTAATTCAGCAGCACTACGCACCCCCCGCGCCGCATAAATGCGCGTTAACAAAGGCGGTAGATCTCCTAAATCAGGTAAATTTTCAGGTAACGGTCGTTGTTCTATACGCATAGCAAGTACTTAACTCTTGAATATTCTCAATGTTTAACCGGACAATTACACACCGACAGCGCCACGCTCACCCTGCAACCACTCCAGTTCAATACTGTGCTGTCCACGCTCATCCGTAATAAATACATCACCATCACTGATCATCACACTCCAATTGATGGTGCGCGGCAAATCTTCAGCCAAATGATTAAGTGATGCTTGGCTGATGGCTAAAACATGCAAATTCTTTAGAGAGCGCACCGCTCCAAGCTCTTTACTGATCCAGGTGCGTAAACTGCCATACGCCAAAACACTTAAACGCTCGCCACGACGCGAACACCAGGTCATACGCTCAGCGGTCGGCTGCCCTACTTCAATCCAGTGCAAAATGCGGCCATCTAAACTTTTTTCCCATACGGCAGGCTCATCGACATTGGATAAACCACGGCCAAACTCTATATGTTCAGCATGCCACACAGCCCGTGCTAAAAGACGGGCCAGTAAACGTTCAGCCGTTTCAGAAGGATGACGAGCCATACTGAAACGCAGGCTGTCATACACATTACGGTCCATATCGGTCAGACTGAGTTCAACTTTATAAGGCGTGGCTTGCAGAGCCATAAATATATTCTCTATAAGGTAACAAAGTCACTCAGTCTAACCTGTTCTAACAGGCTATGCTGTAGGCTGTTCACAGCGGTGGTCTTTAGCCAAGGATATACCGCATAATATAGACCGCGCCGGCAACTGCCACAGTCACTTTCCTTATATACAAGGAGCTCGATAAATATAATGTTTCGTTTTAGCCGCTTTATGCTGCTCATCAGCTTATGCATATCGTCTATTGCGTCTTATGCTGACGATCATCCATTGCTTATTCCAGTGGCACCACAGTGCACCTTAGAGCGCATCGCTAGCGAACCTAAAATTGCTCTTGAAGAATGTTTGATGCGAGCTCAGCTAGGTTATGCTGATGCTCAATTTGTTTTAGGTGAATATTGGTATCAAGGTCAATATACTCCCCGTGACTATCAGCAAGCACTGAAATGGTTTGAACAAGCCTCCGTTCAAGGACATGCTGACGCGCAACTGCGTTTAGGTACAATCTTTTATCGCGGTGAAGGTGTGCCTTCTAACAGTATACAAGCCTATATTGTCTTTAAAATGTCCGCCATTAATGGCTCCGATGAAGCCCTTGATCAAGCAGACCGTGTTGCTGCACAAATGCAACGCAATGAACTCGAATTGGCCAACCAAGTCTTAGCACAGATTTTCCGCAACTATCTACTTGAACTGAGCAGCGAAACTACATTGCCTTAATACTGCTCTAGATATGATTGCTCACGCTGGACTTTGCCCAATGCTTACGCGCAACCTCATACGCTTGGTGCAGCGCTCGAGTTTTCTCTGTGGCCGCATCTAACTGCGCTAAAGTAGCTCCTGCACCCATTAACTTGTCTGGGTGAAACGCACTGATCTGTCGTCGATAGGCTTTTTTAACTTGCGGCCAAGTATCCGCCCGACTCACCCCAAGCAACTCCAAGGCTGCTTGCAGCTCATCGCGCTGCCTGAGCGGGCGTAAACGCCCACGTAACGCCTGCGCTTCAATTCGGCAAAATCTATCCTCTGGACAAGCTAGCCATTGCGCACACTGATGTAAAATGCGTCTTTGCTTCGCTGTTGGCATTCCCTCGGCTAAGGCCATACGCCAGCCGGCCATTAACAGCTTTTCCGTCTGCTCTGCAGTGCTATAGTGCAACTTTAAGCTGCCACGCAATTCATGTAAGCGGCATGCCTTACCGCGCGCAAAGGCCGCAATAGCAACCTTTTGCGCAGCATCGGTCAACAATAATCGCTGCATTTCAAAACGTGCAGCTTGAATGTGTTCAGCAGTGACCCGTCCCGTGCTTTTCGCTAAGTGCCCAAGCAGCATAAATAACACCTGTTGAGCGCTAATGTGAGGTTGGGCAAAGACTGGTAAACGATCACGCAGGTCCTGCCAACTCTTCAAAGACAATCGGTGATCAATGATACTACCAACTAACAAACCTAATAGCGCACCGGGAATATGTGCTACCAAAAAACCAAACAAACTCGCTAACAGCGTTACAAAAATCCTCATAAACGCGCGAGTAATGCCTCAACCTCAGCTAAGCGTTCAGGAGTGCCCACATCCACCCACCGCCCTGTAAATTTTTCACCCGTGACCGCATGCTGCTGAACTGCCGTACGTAATAAAGGTGCCAAGCGAAACGTACCGCCAGCACAATCTTCAAACAGTTTCGGATGCAACACAGCAATGCCGGTATAGGTTAAAGAAGAATCCTCACAGGGTAGCAACACGCGCTCACCGGCTAAGGCAAAATCCCCCTCAAGGTTATGCTCAGGGTTATCCCTTAAGACTAAGTGAGCTAAGCCCGATAAGGGTTTGCGCAAATCTGCAAAATCATAATCCGTCCAAATATCACCATTAATCACTGCAAAGGGTGCATCACCCAAAAGATTTAACGCTCGAAAAATACCACCACCTGTCTCTAAAGGCTGCGCTTCACGAGAGTACTGAATATGCAAGCCAAATTGCGCCCCATCACCTAAGTGTGCTTCAATTTTTTCACCTAACCAAGCGTGATTAATCACCACTTCACTAAAACCTGCCTGAGCTAAAGCAGACAAGTGATATTCAATCAAAGGCACGCCGGCAATTGGAATTAATGGTTTAGGCGTATGTGCGGTTAAAGGACGCATACGCTCACCTTTACCAGCCGCTAAAATTATGGCTCGCATTCTTTATTCCTCTCCTGAAAAGCTGGCAAGTAGCTGTGCTAAAGGCGCCAGTGCAGATTGACGCTCAATGACCTGTTGTAAATAGTTAAAAAAACGTGGGGTATCAGCCAAGTAACGGGGTTTACCATCGCGATAATTAATACGCGCAAAAATCCCAATGACCTTTAAGTGACGCTGCGCCCCCATCAGGTCACAATCATATAAAAACTCATCTAAGGTGTCAGGCACAGCAAGTCCGTGAGCACGGGCTTTATCCCAGTACTGCTTGAGCCAACGCTGCACACGCTCTTCCGGCCAGCTCATAAATGCATCTTTAAATAAGCTGATCACGTCATAACTGATCGGACCATGCACCGCATCCTGAAAATCTAAAATACCCGGATTCGGTTCGCTGAGCATTAAATTACGCGGCATGTAATCACGGTGTACAAAAACCTGCGATTGTCGCAACGCATTCTCAACCAACACATCACATGCTTGCGCCCATAAGTATTGCTGTTGCTCAGTCATCTCCAACTGCAACTCATGCTTAACATACCACTCAGGAAACAACGCCAACTCTCGGCGTAATAAGGCCTCGTCATATGCCGGCAACTGGGCTGTCTCAGCAGGTATTTTTTGCAAACTGATTAAAGCATCAATGGCTAGACTAAAGAGCTCATCAGCATTTTCCTCACTGAGGATCTCTAACCATGTGTATTGCCCCAAATCCGACAATGCTAAAAAACCACGCTCTAGATCTTGCGCCCAAACTTTAGGCACGTTTAAACCCGCCTGTTCAAGCAGCTTAGCGACCTTTACAAAGGGGCGACAATCTTCATTAGGGGGCGGTGCATCCATCAAGACTAAGCCCTTCTTCTGGTCACTCCAACGAAAGTAACGGCGAAAACTTGCATCACTACTAGAAGGCTGCAGGTGATTTACGGTAGTCTCTACTAGCCCTGCTTGCTGAGCAATTTTTGGTAACTGCTCACTAAACCAGTGCGTTAACTCTTGTAAACGGCTATCGTCTACATTTATATTTTGGATCGGCATAGTAATTCTCCAACGGTGCTGGCCGTTCTGTAGGGCATGCTTTATTATCGCTGATCTTTTCCAGCCCTTCGAGAGGCATGCTGGTTATTTCCACCAAGCGCATGCGGGAAGCACGGACACACTATGGCAGTTAAATATATTTATCGTAAAAATTTCCCCGTACTAGCAACTGGGGCCTTTATTATCTTACAGCCTTTGCTCAGTGGTAGTGCGGCTGCACAGCAATTTGACTGTAAAGCAGGCCCTGCCGGCGGTTGGTCTTGTGTCCCTAAAGAGACTCAAACCCAACGGCCACCACGCCCAGAAACGCCAAGTTCAAAAGTGGCGACTCACAGCTCGGCAGCTGAACAAACTCAGCGCACTGTCAAAGCGCCTATAAAGAAGTCAACAGCACAACAAACAGCTACCGCTTCAGTGGCCCAAAACAAAGGTAAAGCTTTAGCACAGCGCAGCTCAGACTACAGTCACTTAGACTGGGTTCCACGCGAGCAATTAAGCGAACAGCAGTTAGCGGAGATTGGCCCCTACTGCAGTGGCCGCTATGTTGAGCCATTACGTCCTGGTATGGACGACGATACAGCATTTAAAGATGCGCCTTTATACATTAACGCTGGAGCTTCGCGCTACGAACAACTGACAGAAACGGCCACCATTGCCGGCGATGTCATTATGCGCCAAGCCAGTTTACAAATCGAAGCCGACGAAGCCAGCCTGCACCAACAAGATAATGTTGGTGAGCTGAAAGGAAACGTCCGCATCCGTGATCGTAATGCTCTGATGGTCGGGGATCGGGCTGAGCTAGTACTCGACAGTGGTGAAGCGCAAGTCGAAAACGCTGAGTACATCATGCACAGCGGTCAAGTCCGCGGTAGTGCGCTCTATGTAAAGCGTAATGAAGATGCCATTATCCGTCTCAAAGACGGCACTTATACCAGCTGTGAACCCGGCAGCAATGCATGGCACCTTAAAGGCAATAACGTCACGCTCAATCCGAACACTGGTTTTGGTAGTGCAACCAATGTCACTCTGCGTGTCAAAGACATTCCAGTATTCTACACCCCTTATATCCACTTCCCGATTGATGACCGTCGCGTGTCCGGTTTTTTACCGCCAAGCGTAAGTTACAGTCGCAAGAAAGGGGTGAATTTAACAACACCCTACTACTTCAACTTAGCACCTAACTTTGATGCCACCTTGTACCCCAACTACATGAGCAAGCGTGGTTTGCTTACCGAAGGTGAATTCCGCTATTTAGGCAAGAAAAGCGAAACCTTTGTCGGTGGTGCTTGGCTAAGCGACAGTGAAGACGAACGTAAGCTGCAGTCGGAATATGAAAAAGACCGCTGGATGTATACTTTGCAGCATGAGTATGGCTTTAACTCTCGCCTGCTTGGTCAAATTGATTACACCGACATCAGTGACCCCTACTACTTCCAAGACCTCGATAGCAATATCGCGCAAGGCTCCAATGAAACCTTAGATCAAAAAGCTAGCCTCACTTGGCGTGGTAATAGCTACAGCGCTCGGCTTGGAGTGCACGCTTATGAAATGGCCAATATCACCGACATCACTCCTTACGACCGCTTGCCCGAATTCAGTCTGATTGGTGCTTTACCTTACCAACCCGCTGGTTTGCGCATGTCGTATAAAACTGAGTGGACACGCTTTGACCGCTCATTGAGGAAAAAAGGCGAAACAACAATAAATAATCTGCCACTTAAACAAGGTAACTACAGTGATAAAGATGGTGTTTATTCGTTTTGGAACGATGCTCGCCTGCAAGGCTTAGACCGTGCTAACGGTGACCGTTTGCACATTGAGCCAGAGCTCAGTTTGCCGATGAATTGGAGTTGGGGTTTCCTCAAACCTAGCATTAAGTACGCTTATACCCGTTATGACCTCAGTTTGGATAGTCAAGGCAAACAAGATTTTGCAAATAAAAAATTCAGCTCAAATCCTGACCGCAGTTTAGGCATCTATAGCATTGATAGTGGTCTGTATTTTGATCGCAATACCCAGCTGTTTGGTAAAAACTATCGTCAAACCTTAGAGCCGCGTTTGTATTACCTCTATGTACCGTACGAAGATCAGTCTGACCTACCGCTGTTTGATACGAGTGAAATCCAATTCAGTTATGCCAGCTTATTCCGCGATAACCGCTTCAGTGGCCATGACCGCATTGGTGACACTAATCAGATCTCTTTAGGTCTCACCAACCGCTGGATTGAAGACAACGGTATGGAACGCCAGCGTATCAGTGTGGGGCAAGCCTACTACTTGGCAGACCGAAAAGTACTATTGTCAGGCAAAGACTACAAAAACGTTGCGGCCAATACGGCCAACCGTTCACCCTACGCATTGGACTACATGTATCGCTTTAACCGTGACTGGAGCATTAATGCAGATCTGATGTGGGATCCAGACACACACCGTACACGTTCTGGTAGTGCCATATTCCACTACCAACCAGTGGACAATTTGAACAAAATTGTTAACTTCGGATACCGCTACCGTAACGACAGTACGCATTACAACTATGACACTGGACGTTGGGAAACCGGTAGTGCCGACTACATTGACACAGTCACTAAGAAAGTCTACAAAGATTTCTATAAAATCGAGCAAACCGACGCCTCATTCATGTGGCCAGTTGTTAACCACTGGAACCTCATTGGTCGCTGGCAGTATGACTACAACCGCAACAGCACACTTGAAGCTTTTGGTGGTTTTGAGTACGACAGCTGCTGCTGGAAACTACGCCTCATCAACCGTTACTGGGTTGACTATGATGAGCGCAACATGAGACCACAAGACAACCGCAAAGGTGATCACGGCGTATTCTTGCAGATCGTCCTGAAAGGTTTAGGTGGTGTAACCGGTAACAAAGTAGAGACATTCCTTGATGAAGGCATCCATGGCTACCGTAAACGTGAAGACAATGCTTATTAAACCTCTCTCAGCCTTACTCCTCGCCAGCAGTTTGCTGGCGGGCAGCTTAAGTGCAGCCGAGCAACCGCTCGACCGTGTGGCAGCTATCGTAGATAACGATATTGTCATGTACAGCCAATATCAAACACGCCTCAATGAAGTGCAAAACAGCATTCGCCAGCGCGATATTGAACCTCCACCTGAAGATGTTCTACGTCAGCAGGTGATGGAACGTCTGATTCTTGATGCAATTCAGCTACAAATTGCTGAACGCTCCGGCATTCGTGTCAGCGATGAAGAACTGGCAGAAGCGATGACTGAAATCGCTAAAAGCAACGGCCTGACCCAGCGAGAATTTGAACAGGCACTCGCTGCTGATGGTTTAACGTTAGCCGCAGCTAAAGAACAAATCCGCCAAGAAATGATTATCAATCGAGTACGTCAGTACCGTGTTGGTGAGCGTATTCAAATCAGTGAGCAAGAAATCCAAAACTTCTTAGCATCTGACTTAGGAAAAATGCACCTCGCAGAAGAGTTCAAGTTGGCAAACATCTTGATCCCATTATCCGACGGTGCAACACGTGCTGAGTTGGCTGCAGCAGAGCAGACCGTTGCTTCTATTGTTGAACAATTGGAACGTGGTGCTGACTTCTCACAAATGGCAGTCACTTATTCTGCCAGTGAAAATGCCTTAGACGGTGGCGAAATGGGTTGGCGTCAAGCGGCGCAACTGCCTCCTCCTTTTGATCGCATGCTCACCGACATGAGCGTGGGCCAAGTCACACCCCCCACACGTACACCGGGCGGTATCATTATGTTGAAACTGTTGGATCGCCGCGGTGATAGTGTCGTGTATCGAGATGAAGTCAATGTGCGCCACATCTTACTGCAGCCAAGCGAAATCCGCAGTCCTGAGGCAACTCGCCAACTGGCTACACGCATCTATGAGCGCCTACGTAATGGTGAAAACTTTGCCCAATTGGCAAAACAGTTTTCCGATGATCCCGGCTCAGCCCTCAATGGTGGCGCTCTAAACTGGGTTGACCCTAACGCTCTTGCTCCTGCGTTCCGTGCAGAAATGGAACGTACTGATATTGGTCAATTATCCAAACCCTTTGAAAGTCAATTTGGTTGGCATGTTCTAGAAGTCTTAGACCGCCGCAGCACCGATACCAGCCAACAGGTGCGCAAGCAACAAGCAGCCAACCTGCTGCGCAACCGTAAATACGATGAAGAACTACAAACATGGTTACGCCAAATTCGTGACGAAGCCTATGTGGAGATTAAAACTTTATGACTTTGCGCTTTGCTTTAACACCCGGTGAGCCTGCTGGTATTGGTCCTGACTTGTGTCTTATGTTGGCGCAGGAAGTACAACCCTACCCTGTCATCACCATTGGCAACCGCCAGTTACTCAGCGAGCGTGCAGCGCAACTTGAGTTACCGATTCAGCTGATCGAAGTGCAACCCGATGCCTTACCCGATACCCCAGCGCCAGCTAACAGCTTATATGTGTGGGACACCCCCCTGTACGAGCCCGCTGTTGCCGGTCAACTGAACCAGGCAAATGCCCAGTATGTCTTAGAAACACTCACTCGCGCCGGTCAAGGCTGCCTAGACGGTCTATTCAGTGCGATGATCACTGCACCTGTGCACAAAGGTGTGATCAATGATGCGGGCGTGCCTTTCTCTGGCCATACTGAGTTTTTGCAAGAGCTAACTCAGTCTCCTGAAGTTGTAATGATGCTTGCTACTCACGGCTTGCGTGTTGCCCTGGTAACTACGCACTTACCGCTACGTGATGTTGCCGATGCTATCACCAGTGAGCGCGTAGAAACCATTACACGCATTTTAAATACTGAATTGCAACACAAGTTCTCCATTAAAAAACCAAGAATCTTAGTCTGCGGGCTGAACCCGCATGCTGGGGAAGACGGTCACTTAGGCCGTGAAGAACTGGATATTATCTTGCCGGTTCTGGACCGCTTGCGTGGTGAGGGTATGGATTTAGTGGGTCCGCTCCCTGCTGATACGCTGTTTACCCCACATAACCTTAAACAGTGTGATGCGGTCTTAGCCATGTATCATGACCAAGGGTTGCCAGTACTAAAACACCGCGGTTTTGGTGCGGCGGTGAATATCACCTTAGGTATGCAAATCATCCGCACTTCAGTGGATCACGGTACTGCACTCGACCTTGCCGGAACGGGTGAAATTGATACGGGTAGTTTGCATATTGCCTTAGAAACAGCCTATCAAATGGCGGCAAGCAAATTTGCTTAAGTTATAAAACCTTAGCTCATAAAAAACGCCATCAAATGATGGCGTTTTTTATTGAACCGCATTACTGCCCTAAAGGGCGCAAGCGATACTGTTCTGGCACTTGATCAATACCTTTGATCGTCACATCTAGATTTTTCCATAAACCATCTTTAATGCCATACACACAACCGTAAATCGATAGCTTTTGACCCCGATGCCAAGCATTCTGCACAATCGAGGTATGACTAACGTTAGCCACCTGAGCAATGGCATTGAGCTCACATAAGCGATCAACACGCTCCTCCTCTGTGGGTAACTCCATCAGCTCTTCACGGTGGGTGTAGTACAAATCACGAATAGTGCGAATCCAACCGTCAGTCAATCCCACTTGCTTGTCTTGCATAGCCGCACGGACACCTCCACAACCATAGTGGCCGGTAACTAAGATATGCTTAACCTTGAGTATATCCACTGCATATTGAATGACTGACAAGCAGTTCAAATCAGTGTGTAAAACCACATTACCTACATTACGGTGTACAAATAAATCACCAGGTAACATACCTACAATTTCATTAGCAGGAACCCGTGCATCTGAACAACCAATCCATAGATATTCTGGTTCTTGCTGTTTAGCCAATTTTTCAAAAAAGGTTGGATCATCCTTTTTAATTGACTCTGACCAACGCACATTGTTATCAAACAGCTCTTGTAATTCAGGCATAGTTTCCTCTGTTTATCGTCTTACAGACCAACTTAATCTAGGCTGAGACAGGTATAGCTCCTGCGCAGTCACACTTTTACTGTAACCGCTCATCAGCAAATAAAGTACAAGCCATCACCAAGGCATCTTCATGTCCATCGGCAGTAGGGTAATAATCACGCCGGCGTCCAATTTCATTGAAACCAAAACGCTCATATAGGCGATAAGCCGAGCGATTCGAAGCGCGCACTTCTAAAAAGCATTCAACACAACCACGTGCCGTTGCACACTCCATTAAATATTCTAACAACTGCAAACCTAAGCCTTGCCCCTGCCGTTCAACGGCAACAGCAATGTTGAGCAAATGGGCCTCATCCAAAACTTGACTGATGACGCCATGCCCTACGTGCTGACCATCTACATACATCATCCAACAGTCATAACTGGTTAAAGCATCAGCATAGAGTTTAGCTGTCCACGGATGAGAAAAAGCTTTGCTCTCAAGAGCCAATACAGCATCTAAATCTTGTGCCTGCATCGGCCGGTACTCAACTTTCAACATCACTTTGCCCCTGCCATACAGCACGCACTTCACACATGCTTCGCCAAATATCTCGCTTCAATAAAGGCTGATCTAAGACCTGCTCTAAACTGGGTAAGCTCCAGGCTTGAGCTCCCTCTAGAAAAGGTTGTAAGACATACAGCGGTGTGTCTTCCTCAGCACTTGCAAAACGAACAGATTGTGCACCAACCAACCACACACAAGCAGCCGGTTCGGCTTGCAATTCCACACTCAGTAAATCACGGACACACACCCGAGCAGCTGCAGCATTTTGCTCATACTTTAAGCTCCCTGATTGCAACATCGGCCAAACAATCGGTGCCCCTTGACGCATCAACTGAGGTTTATCTGTTAGGCCCGCTGCGCGGAACATATCTCTGAGCAATTGATAATCCGGATCACGGTTCTGAAAAGGTTGGTCGGTTGGTAAATCGACTAAAACCAAACAATTATTCACACGCAAGAGCTGCAAGGTGAAACGTGGGATAGGCTCTAACGGTTTAGCCACTGTTGGCGGCTTAAGCTCAACTGTATCTGACGTCGTTTCAGGCTTGGTTGGTATGGTTGGCTTTGCCGTTTGCCCCACCTGCAAGGAGGCTAACTTATCACGCACCGACATGTAAGCTTGGCCAGTACGACCGGCAGGCACCGTCGCTGCTGCTCCGCCTGTCAGCGGTTGTACTGACGAGGCAGCAACAGCCTCAGATACGGGTTCGGCAAGCTCAACAGCAAATTCAGCCTCAGCTTGCCACTCAAGTAAATACTCACGAGAAGCAGCGGCATGCACCAACTGTTGGCGAGGCAGCCACACATCGACCTGCATCGCCTGCAGCATCGCTTGGCGGCGTACCTCTTGCTTATTCATAATTTAAATTACACACCGTCCACTTGTGGGTGCGCCCGCTTAGTACCCAAATACATTAAATTCAAAGCATTAAGATAAGCTTTTGCCGAAGCAATCACGATATCTGTATCGGCGCCATTACCATTCACAATGCGTCCGCCCAGTTCCAAACGCACTGTCACTTCACCCTGTGAGTCCGTACCTTGAGTAATCGCATTCACAGAATACAGCTGCAAAGTTGCACCAGATTGTGCCACTTTTTCAATGGCTTTAAAGGCTGCATCCACAGGCCCCGAGCCTTGGTCATCGCTCGCTACTTCTTCGCCATCAATGCTCAATACTAAATGTGCGTGCGGCACGGCACCTGTTTTACTGCTCACATCTAAGCTGATCAGTTTGTAATGTTCAGCAGCCTCTTCCGTTAAGGTTTCAGTCACCAGCGACTGTAAGTCCTCATCAAAGATTTCATGCTTCTTATCCGCCAAATCTTTAAAGCGCGCAAATGCAGCTTTAAACTCTTCATCGGTACCTAAGTCAATACCTAAGTCCACTAAGCGACTGCGGAAAGCATTACGGCCTGAGTGCTTCCCTAAAACCATTTTATTGGTATTCCAGCCCACATCTTCAGCGGCCATAATTTCATAGGTTTCACGGTGTTTGAGTACACCATCTTGGTGAATACCTGATTCATGAGCAAAGGCGTTAGCACCCACAATGGCCTTGTTCGGCTGAACAGGGAAACCTGTGATACCAGACACCATACGTGAAGTACTTAAAATATGCGGTGTCTCAATATTAGTATGCACCCCAAGCAGGTCGTGACGGGTTTTGATTGCCATCACAATCTCTTCCAAAGCAGCATTACCGGCACGCTCACCTAAACCATTAATGGTGCACTCAACCTGACGGGCGCCAGCGACGACAGCCGCTAAAGAGTTAGCCACAGCCAAACCTAAATCATTGTGACAGTGCACTGAGAAAATTGCTTTATCTGCGTTCGGCACACGGTTAATCAACTGGCTGATTAAATGAGCGTACTCATGAGGAATGGCGTACCCGACAGTGTCTGGAATATTAATGGTACGCGCGCCAGCATCAATGGCTGCTTCAACAATGCGGCATAAAAAATCAATCTCTGAACGACCGGCGTCTTCACAAGAAAACTCAACATCACCGCATAAACTGCGCGCTTTCTTCACTGCACGCACCGCTTGCTCAATCACTTGCTCTGGCTCCATACGCAGTTTGTGCTGCATATGAATGGGACTGGTCGCAATAAATGTGTGAATACGTCCTGAATTAGCACCGGCTAAAGCTTCACCTGCACGCTCAATATCGCCGTCTAAAGCACGGGCTAAGCTACAGATTGTACTGTCTTGGATGGTGTCAGCAATGGTTTTAACAGCATCAAAGTCCCCAGGGCTAGCAATGGCAAAACCCGCTTCAATCACATCTACACGCATCCGCTCAAGGGCTTTAGCAATGCGAAGTTTTTCTTCTTTGGTCATTGAAGCGCCAGGGCTTTGCTCACCGTCGCGCAAGGTGGTATCAAAAATAATAACGCGGTCACTGCTGCTCATTGTTTTCTCCTGAAGCTGCCGCAAGGTTAAGGGCAGTCAAACTCTGGTTTTTGCTGCCGCTCACACAGCTGCGCAAAAACATTATTATAAATCTAGATGGAGTACAGATTAATACTGAGCACAACTCCGGTCTAGCAGCCATTCGTAGCACAGTACTCAATCTTGCACTACAGCTCGCATACACAATCCATCTAAAACTTGATTTCGAGTTGTTTCTCAATCATATCCAGCAAGCGCTGTAAAGCACCTTGATTACGGGACAAGACCTGCTGTCCCGCTTGGCACATCCGTTCTGCCTGCGCAGGATGGCTCCATAATTGGGCAACGGCATCGGTTAATTCTGACGCATCCGCCACTTCCTGCAAGCCACCCGCTTCACTGAGCTGACGCGCAATGTCTAAAAAATTAAAATAATGCGGCCCAGTTAAAGTCGGTTTAGCTAACGCTACAGGCTCCAACATATTATGCCCGCCATGCTCAATTAAACTGCCACCGACCAACGCCACATCAGCCAAAGCATATAAAAACATCAACTCACCCATAGTATCGCCTAAGAGGACTTGATGTTCAGTATGCACAGGAGCATGCGTAGAGCGGCGCTGCACTGACATGCCTTGCTCCATACACAAAGCATACACTGAACTAAAACGTTCTGGATGACGAGGCACCAAAATCAATAAAGCATTGGGAAACTGCTGCAATAATTGTTGATGAGCGGCTAATACCACAGCATCCTCACCTTCATGAGTGCTGGCTGCAATCCATACTGGACGCGCACTGGCATGCCATTGTTCACGTAACGTCCGCGCCTGCGCTGGAAGCTCGGCACTGACCTGCAAATCATATTTAATCGAGCCTGTCACACTCACAGCTGTTGGACGTGCCCCTAACTCAATAAAACGTTGAGCTTCTACTTCGGTTTGCACTGCTAACCCACTGAGCTGCGCCAACATAGGCGCCACTAATTTAGGAAAACGTCCATACCCCCGCGCGGAGCGTTCAGACAAGCGTCCATTGGCCAATAGCACTGGAATGTTGAATTGCGCGCACTGATGAATATGATTGGGCCACAGCTCTGTTTCCATAACGATACCTAAACGCGGCCGTAAGCGCTGAAAAAATCGTTTTGAAGCACAAGGTAAATCGTAAGGTAAATAACAATGCTGTACGCTATCACCAAACAGACTTTGAATACGCTCAGAACCTGTTGGGGTCATGCACGTTACAGTGATAGGCAAATCTGGATACTGCTGCTGTAAAGCTTTGATCACAGGCGCAGCAGCAATGCTTTCGCCCACAGATACCGCATGCAGCCAAATACCGCCTTGTTGAAGTTCAGGCAAGTTCAAAGCAAAGCGTTCATTTATCCGTTGCCCATAAGCCGATGCCTTACGCGAACGCAACCATAAACGGATAAAAATGAGCGGCACACCTAAGTACAGCAACACAGTGTATAAAGTTCTATTCATAGGGCAAAGTTTAGCAAAGGCGCGGCGATAATACTGCGCTCAGTTATACTGCTTACTTATTTTTTGCGAGAGGCTGCTATGTCACTCACCTTAAACACAGATATTGCCATTATTGGCGGAGGTATTGCTGGGCTGTGGCTCAATGCTCAATTGCGCCAGCGCGGCTTTAATACACTCTTAATTGAACACAACACCCTAGGCGGCGGTCAGTCAGTAAAATCTCAAGGAATTATTCATGGCGGTGCCAAATATGCGCTACATGGTGCACTTACAGGCTCTTCAGAAGCCATTGCTGACATGCCCAAACGTTGGCGTCAAGCGTTGGCCGGCGCAGGCGAAGTTGATTTAACTGGCGTTCGAGTCTTGTCTGACGCTCACTATTTGTGGTCACCAGGCTCCATTGCTGGCAACTTAACCAGTTTCTTTGCCAGCAAAGCCATGCGCGGTCGCGTGGACCAAGTGAAAGGTCAAGACCTACCACCAGCGCTGCAACATAAAGACTTTAAAGGCCGCGTCTACCGTTTAGCTGAACTGGTACTGGACGTACCCAACCTCATTGAACGCCTCGCCAAACTGGCTGATGACAGCTTACTGCATGCCCAAAAAATCACACCACGCTATCAAGACGGACAATTGCTTGGGGTGCAAGCGGATGCTTACAGTATTAATGCACAACGCGTTGTGTGCTGTGCTGGGCGTGGTAATCAGGACCTACTAAAGGCCTTTGACTTAACGCAGCCCGAACAACAGTTGCGCCCACTGCACATGGTCGTCGCCAAAGGTCCTGCATTGCTACCTTTATATGCTCACTGTCTAGGCGGAGGCAGTAAACCCCGTGTTACCGTCACGACCCACCCCACGGCGGATGGCCAATGGGCTTGGTACTTAGGTGGTAATCTAGCTGAAGCCGATGGCGTCGCACGCTCAGAAACCGAACAAATCAAAGCTGCCCAGGCCGAAATGGCTCAATTGCTGCCTTGGGTTGAACACCGCAATACGCAATGGGCTACATTGCGCGTTGACCGTGCTGAGCCTGTACAATCCGGACTGGCACGTCCCGACAACGCCTTTGTAACTGAGCAAGGCAAACTCTTAATCGGTTGGCCCACTAAGTTGGCTTTAGCGCCTGACTTTACAGATCGCGTTCTTAAATTATTGGCTCGTGACCATATACAGCCAAGCGCAACACAAAACTATCCAGACTTACCCCGTCCTAGGATCGCATCACCTGTTTGGGAGACTCTCTTTAATGACCCTTCATGACTTTCATCGACCACTTGGCAGTACGGGCCTGACCGTTTCCCCCTTAGGTTTAGGGACCGTTAAACTGGGCCGTGATCAAGGTGTCAAATACCCTAATGGGTTTACTATTCCCGATGATCAACAAGCCCTCAGTTTACTTAACCAAGCGCGCGACTTAGGTATTAACCTATTGGATACAGCCCCAGCTTACGGTTTAAGTGAAGAGCGCTTAGGCTACCTACTGCAAGGACAGCGGCAAGACTGGATCATCGTCAGCAAGGTCGGCGAAGAATTTAATGCGGGTCAATCACACTTTAATTTTTCTGCTGCTCATACCCGCTTCTCAGTCGAGCGCAGTTTACAACGGTTACGCACAGACCATATTGAGCTGGTACTGGTGCACTCCAATGGCGACGATGTTGCTATTCTGCAACAAGAGGAGGTTTACGCCACCTTGGCTGCACTTAAACAAGAAGGGAAAATTGGTGGTTATGGGTTCTCGGGTAAAACAACCGAAGGTGGGATTTTAGCCTTAGAAAAAGGCGATTGCGCTATGGTGACCTACAACCTTAATGAGCGTGACGAACAACCGGTTCTAGATTATGCAGCCCAACACAACAAGGGCATTTTGATTAAAAAAGCCCTCGCCAGCGGTCACATTTGTTTAGCCCAAGGAGTTGACCCTGTTCAAGCCAGCTTTGCCATGATTTTTGAGCACCCTGCTACTGGCAGCGCCATTGTAGGCACCATCAACCCTAAACATCTGCAAAGTAACGCAGAGTGTGTGGCACACATTCTAGCCAAACACAACTAAAGCACACTGGACCTACTCTGTTTTCGAGTCAGGTCCAGTAGGTTATTACTCGTTACGAATTTTCTCTACAATTGCGGTGGTTGAGCTGTTATCCACTAAACCCAGTACCCGCACTTCGCCACCATAGGCGTAAACCAACTCAGCGCCAACCACCTCATCGACACCATAGTCGCCACCTTTGACCAAAATATCAGGCTTGAGCAAACTGATTAGGTTCTCAGGTGTATCTTCAGAAAAACTCACCACCCAGTCCACTGCACCCAAACCGGCCAACACAGCCATGCGGCGATCCACCGAATTAATCGGACGGCCTGAGCCTTTCAAACGAGTGACTGAGGCATCACCGTTAACCGCTACAATCAAACGATCCCCTTGATCACGAGCCTGCTCTAAATAACTGACATGTCCTGCGTGCAAAATATCAAAGCAACCATTAGTAAAGACAACCCGCTCACCTTGCGCACGCGCATCTTCTACCGCTGCTTGCAACTGCTGTAAACTGAGCACACCGCGCTCAGCACCTTCCTCACGCTGTAAAGCTCGACGCAACTCAGGCGCACTAATGGTTGCAGTGCCCAACTTGCCGACCACAATACCTGCAGCCAAGTTTGCCAAAGTCATTGCCTGCGGCAAACTTTCACCTGCAGCAAGGGACGCTGCCATAGTAGAAATAACAGTGTCACCAGCACCAGTGACATCAAACACCTCGCGCGCGCGTGCAGGCAAGTGTAAAGCAGCCATATCATTACGTAGCAAAGTCATACCCTGTTCACCACGAGTAATCAATAAAGCCCCCAACTCCAACTCTTTAAGCATAGCTGAGCCACGCTGCATCAACTCTGCCTCATCAGCACAAGGCCCAGCCACTGCTTCAAACTCAGCCATATTCGGCGTCAACAAAGTTGCTCCACGGTAAATAGAAAAGTCCGTACCCTTAGGGTCCGCTAAAACGGCAATACCACGCTGCTGCGCTGCTTTTAATAAAGCTTGATGATTGCCAATGGTGCCCTTGCCATAGTCAGACAAGACCATCACTTTAACTCCATCAAGTGCAGCTTCAACCTCAGCTAACAAAGCCTCTGCATTGATGTTAAAAGACTCTTCAAAATCCATCCGTAATAACTGCTGCTGACGACTCATGGCCCGCAGTTTAACAATGGTAGGCTGACCGACGCTGCGCAAAAAGTTCGTACGCACACCTACCGAGTGCAAACTTTCAATGAGCGCATTTGCAGCTTCATCGGCACCCGTTACACCAATCAACTGCACAGGGGCACCTAAAGCAGCAATATTCAACGCTACGTTAGCTGCGCCACCAGGGCGATCTTCTGTACGTGTAACTTTCACCACAGGTACTGGCGCTTCTGGCGATACACGTGTGGTGCTGCCATACCAGTAACGATCCAGCATCACATCACCCACCACCAGAACAGGGGCTTGAGCGAAAAGTGGCAATGGTGACTTCATAAATACGTCCAACCTTAATCAAAATTTCGCCGATTATAACATGCTGCGGGGCTAGCTTTCCCGCGCTACAGTCGATTCACAACACCATCGATGTTGCACAGCCTAGTTAACGAAGGTCTATAGCAGATGACTCTTACTGCCAGCCTAAGCATTGTTTTGCACTGCGGGTATATTTCTAGATCGTACAGACTGAGCAAAATACATCTGACCCTTTGATTGAGCGCAACTGCCGCCCGCACTGCAAATTTCTTAAGAACAAAACTGTGCAATGAGGCATCAACAATGTATTTGGCCAAACGTCTTTTTTCACCACATTGACTGAATTGCCGTTTAAGTGATCAAGGCCACCGCTAAGGGCATCAAAATCGCAGTTAAGACACCCATCATACTCATACCTAAAGCTGAGAAAGCACCCGTTTCCTCGTTCTCCTGCAAGGCCCGTGCAGTACCAATCCCATGAGCAATCATTCCCAACGCCATACCTTGCGCTTCAGGACTGTTAATACGGAAGAAACGCAGCAATTCAACCCCAAACATGGCACCTAAAATACCGGTGATCATGACAAAAACAGCAGCTAAGGAAGCCGACCCTCCAATTTCCTCTGCAACAAGCATTGCAATCGGCGAAGTGACCGACTTAGGTGCCATGGTTTGTAAAATCATTTCTTCAGCACCAAACAGCCAAGCCAAAGCCACCCCTAATACAGTGGCAAAAAAACCACCGATAAACAGTGTAATCAGAATTGGCCATAAAATTTGCCGCACTCGGCGCACATTTAAGTACAACGGCACCGCTAAAGCTACAGTGGCAGGACCTAAAATAAGTGACAGTAAATAAGTGCCTTCTTTATAGGTCGCATACTCGATATCTAGCAGGACCAAAACAGAAATCAAAATCGCCGATGACACCAGCAAGGGCTGCAAAATAATCCAACGCGTTTTATCGTGCGCTGCTACTGCCACCTGATACACAGCCAGAGTCAAACCAATTAAAAATAACGGATGCTGTACAACAGCATCCAAAGCAGCTTTCCATTCAAGATTCATTGCTCACCCTTCTTACGTGCCTGACGGTTAATCAACAGCTGCATCAACCAACCAATAACTACCATGGAAATCACCAACGACAGTACTAAAGAACCGGCAATGGCCCAAAAGTCAGCTTGAATATCGTCCACATGGGCCATCACACCAATGGCTGGAGGCACCAATAACAGCGGTAAGTAACGCAGTAAACTGGCAGCCGCTTCATCAATAGGCGCACTGACATTGCCACGTACTAATAAATAGATAAATAACAACACCAGCCCGATAATAGGCCCTGGAATCACTGGAAAAAATAACACGTTCAATGCAGTTCCCAACAGCTGGAACCCAATCAACCAACTCAACCCACGTAATAACATCTCAATCTCCAAAGCTTATTTTTTATTGGGCAACCGCAGTATACGAAGAACTAGAGAAAAAGAAATGCACTAAGAGTCTAAGGCTCATCCCTCCTTGGAACAGCCTTACTAAGCTCATGATATAAACATTAGGCAATAAAAAACCCGCATATAGCGGGTTTTTTATACTCAGAAGCGCAATCAATTACTTGATTTTGCCTTCCTTGTAAATCACATGCTTACGCACAACTGGATCAAATTTTTTGATTTCCAGCTTATCAGGCGTATTACGCTTGTTTTTATCTGTAGTGTAAAAGTGACCTGTACCAGCACTTGACACTAAACGGATTAATTCACGCATGGTGTTCTCCTTAAACCTTAACGCCACGAGCACGAAGCTCGCTTAGCACTGTGTCAATTCCGCGCTTATCGATCACGCGCATACCTTTTGCAGATAAACGTAAACGTACAAAACGGTTTTCGGATTCAACCCAAAAACGGTGATGCTGCAAGTTTGGTAAGAAACGGCGACGGGTTTTGTTGTTAGCGTGGGAAACATTGTTCCCTGTAACCGGACCCTTACCGGTTACTTGACAAACTCTTGACATATCTCAGCCCTCATAAACCACATGCTCAACCCAGCATGGGTTGGCTGCTTTAGAACGTAATAGGATTTCGTAGGTCGTTAAAAACATGATGGTTTTCATAACCCGTATATTATTACCCAGTCTGGGCTAAGGAACAACAGCAACACTCAATAATTCAAGTGATTGACCGGTTCTCTTAGATTCGAGCCGAGCTTTATACCAGAATCTTATCCATGAAGCAAGGAAACCGCAGTTTTTCTAAGTTTTTACTCTTAGCATTGAATCACATCCAGCCATTTTCCACCATGGATAACGGCTCACCGTCACCCACTATAAAATGATCCAAGACTCGAACATCAACTAACGCTAGCGCTTCTTTCAAACACTCAGTGAGAATTTTATCGGCTTGACTCGGCTCTGCGACTCCACTGGGGTGATTATGCGTCAAAATCACCGCCGCTGCATTATTTGCCAACGCACGCTTGACCACTTGACGCGGATAAACACTTGCACCGTCTATTGTACCGTAAAAAAGTGTTTCAAAGGTTAAAACCCGATGCTTGGTATCTAAAAATAGGCATGCAAAAACCTCATGCGGCTCATGACGCAACTTCGCCTTAAGGAAGTCACGCACCGCCTGCGGGCTTTCTAAGGCCGATTCACGTTGAATACTGGCCGCCAAATGTCGCCGTCCCATTTCTAAGACTGCTTGTAATTGTGAATATTTTGCCGGACCTAAACCTAAATGCTTGGTAAAACTGTCTTTATCCGCCTCAAGCAATTGGCGCAAGCCACCAAATTCCGTAAGCAAATCCCTCGCCAATTCCACCGCATTGCGTCCACGCACACCTGTGCGTAAAAAAATGGCTAATAACTCAGCGTCGGACAGCACTTCTGCACCATATTCCAACAAGCGCTCACGGGGTCTTTCGTTGACAGGCCAATTTTGCATACTCATCGACAAGCTCCTTCTTATCCAGCCAGCACCCTTGCTCTAGCGTCGTACACTCCAATAATCCATATGGATCAACCACTGCCTCTACCATAGTTGCTATGTTATCTTAGACAAGATTAGTAATTTAGCTATTTCCCTTAATTAAATATAACTACAGATAACAGGCAGACCCATGCAAAGGCTGTTTCAAAAACGCATTATTCTTGGCATTGGTGGTGGTATCGCTGCATATAAAAGCGCAGAACTGGTACGCCGCCTCCGCGACTTAGGCGCCGATGTGCATGTGGTAATGACCCGTGGCGCATGTGAATTTATCACCCCTTTAACCCTGCAGGCCTTATCCGGCAACCCTGTGCATACTGACTTGTTGGACCCGAAAGCAGAGGCCGCCATGGGGCATATTGAGTTGGCCCGTTGGGCTGATTTAGTTTTGATCGCACCCTGTACGGCCGACCTCATGGCGCGCTTAGTCCAGGGTTCAGCTAATGACTTGCTAACCACTTTAATTTTAGCTACTGACGCTCCGGTTGCCCTAGCTCCAGCAATGAATCAAGCCATGTGGGCTGATCCAGCCACCCAAACCAACGCTGGCACACTGCAACAGCGCGGCTTTAAATTATTAGGCCCAGGTTCTGGTGTACAAGCTTGTGGTGATGTGGGTTTAGGTCGCATGTTAGAACCTGAAGTTCTAGCACAAAACGCCGCAGATCTTTTTGCCCACCAAGCACTGACTGGCAAACATATTTTAATCACAGCCGGCCCCACCCAAGAGGCCATTGATCCAGTCCGCTACATCACCAATCACAGTTCTGGAAAAATGGGCTTTAGCTTAGCTGAGGCTGCCGCGGAAGCCGGTGCCAAAGTGACGCTAGTGTGCGGCCCTGTGCATTTACCTACACCGGACCGTGTCGAACGCATTAATGTCATCAGCGCCCGCGATATGCTTGCTGCCTGCGAAGCAGCCATGCCTTGCGATGTATTGATTGCTGCCGCAGCTGTAGCTGACTACCGCCCTGAGGTCAGCGCTGAACAAAAAATGAAAAAAGACCCCAATAGCGTAGATGGGATGACTTTAAAGCTGATTCGCAACCCAGATATTCTCGCCACCATTGCCAGCCGCACTGATCGCCCTTTCTGTGTGGGTTTTGCTGCAGAAACTCAAAACTTGTTGGAATACGCAACCACCAAGTTGCGCGATAAAAATCTGGATTTAATTGTAGCCAATGACGTGTCCAATACGGCGATTGGCTTTAACAGCGATGACAATGCCATCACCATTGTTGACCGTCAGCAGCAACAAACCAACTTCTCGCAAACCAGTAAAAGCAAAATTGCTCGTCAATTGATTGATTTTATTGCCACTCATATCAACAAGGTTTAATTATGCGCCGTCTGCAAGCTCAAATCCTCGATCCACGTCTTGGCACCCAATTCCCACTCCCTGAATACGCCACCGCTGGCTCTGCAGGGCTCGATTTACGCGCCATGGTGGAACAACCGATTCAACTTGAGCCAGGGCAAACCCTACTGATCCCAACAGGTTTAGCCATTTACATTGAAGATCCAGCGCTAGCTGCAATGATCCTGCCGCGCTCGGGTTTGGGCCATAAACATGGGATAGTTTTGGGCAACTTAGTCGGCTTAATCGACTCTGACTATCAGGGCCAGCTACAAATTTCCTGCTGGAACCGAGGTGAGAGCGTCTTCACCATTGAACCCGGTGACCGCATTGCACAATTGGTGTTAGTGCCGATTATTCAAGCACGCCTAGAAATCACTGACAGTTTCACTCAAAGCGAGCGCGCCGATGGCGGCTTTGGCCACACTGGGCAACAGTAACACTGCACAGCTCCACGCTCATCACATATGGATATTGCATTTTGACTAGACTAACTACCGAGTACACAGCTCCCGCCACTGCCACAGCACAAAATGTGCCAGCGGGTATTTTCCGTGCATATGATATTCGCGGCATCATTGATCAAACCCTCACTAGCGACACAGCCTACTGGATTGGTCGCGCAGTGGGCTCTGAAAGCATCGCACAAGGCGAACACAGGGTTGTGGTCGGACGTGATGGACGCCTCTCCGGCCCCAACATGGTGCAAGCATTGACCCAAGGCCTACTCGATAGCGGCTGCCATGTGACAGATTTGGGTATGGTGCCCACACCTGTGTTGTACTTTGCAACCAACGTTCTGTCCGCCAGCTCTGGCGTAATGGTCACCGGTAGTCACAACCCACCCGACTATAATGGTTTTAAAATCGTTGTGGCTGGCGACACCTTATCCAATGAACGTATCACCGCTCTTTACACCCGCATCATCGAACAAAACATTGAAAGCGGCAGCGGTAGTCACAGCACTGTAGACATGCTGCAGCGTTATTTGGAGCACATCAAAGGCGACATTAAACTGAACAAGCCGATGCGCGTAGTGGTTGACTGCGGCAATGGCGTTGGTGGTGTAATTGGACCACAGCTATTAGAAGCACTGGGTTGCACCATTATTCCACTGTACTGCGATGTCGATGGCACCTTCCCCAATCACCATCCAGACCCAGGTAAGCCCGAAAACCTGCAGGAGCTGATTGCCAAAGTTAAAGAAGAAAATGCCGATGTCGGTCTTGCCTTTGACGGTGATGCAGATCGCGTAGGTGTAGTCACCAATCAAGGGCGTATCATCTACTCCGATCACCTGATGATGCTTTTCGCAAAAGATGTCCTCTCTCGCAACCCTGGTGCTGATATTATTTACGACGTGAAGTGCACCGGCCGTCTCGCACAAGTCATCAGTGACAACGGCGGTAAGCCATTGATGTGGAAAACCGGACACTCATTAATTAAAGCAAAAATGAAGGAAACCGGCGCGCTCCTAGCAGGAGAAATGAGCGGTCACGTTTTCTTCAAGGAACGCTGGTTTGGTTTTGATGATGGTATTTACGCTGCTGCACGCTTGCTAGAAATTCTCAGCCAAGATGCGCGTGATTCTGATACTGTTTTTGCCTCTTTCCCGGTCAACCTTTCTACCCCCGAAATCAACGTTGAAGTCACCGAAGAAAGCAAGTTTAAAATTATTGAGCGCCTACAAAACGAAGGCCAATGGGGCAGCGCCGCACTCACTACTCTTGATGGTGTACGCGCAGACTTTGATACCAGTTGGGGCCTGATTCGCGCATCCAACACGACCCCTATGCTGGTCTTACGCTTTGAAGGTGAAACCGCCGAGGCGCTTGAGCAGGTCACCACCCTGTTCCGCCAACAGTTACTGACTATCGCCCCTGACCTCGACGTACCTTTTTAATCCATAGGAGTTGTTACAGATGAACCTAAATCGTGCTGATGCTGTGCATGTTGCCGAGGTACTGTCCGAGGCCCTACCTTATATCCGCCGTTTTGTTGGTAAAACCTTGGTGATCAAATATGGCGGTAATGCCATGGAAAGCGAAGAGCTTAAAACGGGTTTTGCACGCGATATCGTTTTAATGAAAGCAGTCGGCATTAACCCTGTAGTGGTCCACGGTGGCGGTCCACAAATTGCCGATTTGCTGAAACGTTTAAATATTGAAAGCCAGTTTATCGAAGGCATGCGTGTCACCGACGACGAAACCATGGATGTCGTAGAAATGGTGCTCGGCGGACAAGTGAACAAAGATATCGTTAACCTGATCAACAGCCATGGTGGTAATGCCATTGGCCTTACAGGTAAAGATGCTCGCTTAATCCGTGCGCGTAAGCTAAAGGTTACTCGCCAAGATCCAGATATGCAGAAGCCCGAGATCATTGATATCGGCCAAGTGGGTGAAGTTGCTAGCGTCAACACAGACCTGCTGCACATGCTAGTCCAAGGCGACTTTATTCCAGTCATTGCCCCAATTGGAGTGGGCCCAAACGGCGAGTCTTACAACATCAATGCTGACTTAGTTGCAGGAAAAGTTGCTGAAGCCTTGCATGCAGAGAAACTGATACTCCTTACTAACATCGCTGGTCTGATGGATAAGCAAGGCAAAGTGCTAACAGGCTTAACCACAACACAAGTGGATGAGCTTATTGCTGACGGCACCATTTATGGCGGTATGCTACCTAAAATTCGTTGTGCGTTAGACGCGGTACAAGGTGGAGTTCATAGCGCGCACATCATCGATGGTCGTGTGCCGAACGCTGTCTTACTTGAGATCTTTACCGATCACGGGGTAGGTACTTTGATTACAGATAACTGATGCCCTGAACAGCACCAGTCAGCCATAAAAAACGCCCGCATATTGATGCGGGCGTTTTCATGTTTAGCCTTCAGCGGCACACATAGCATTATACTCATCGGTAAAGAAGAACTTCTCTTCACCAAATGCTGGCACAAGGTCATCAAACCAAGTGGCATTCTCGTCATACTTCGCAAAGAAAGTCTTCTGCACCCAATCAGGGTTACGCCCTTGAATAAAGCGTAAAACAAACACTTTCTCGCCATTGAGCTCAATAATACTCTGAATCTCAACCTTACCTGGCCCTGCACTCATGGATGGTCCACGGGCAGTACGCGCCAAGCCTGACACTTGCTGAATAGCTTCACGGTAGATCTCGTAGGCACGCACTAGCGGCACTTCAAAGTAACGCTTAGCACCGGTATCACGCTCAACGAACATGTAATAAGGAATGATGCCCAAACGCACCTGTGTACGCCATAAGCGTGCCCACACTTCAGGATCATCGTTAATGTGCTGCACTAACGGCGCTTGACCACGGATCACCGCACCTGTTGCACGCAGACGACGAATCGCTTCACGAACAATTGGGGTCTCCATCTCACGCCAATGGTTAAAGTGAGCCATAATTGCCACATGCTTACCCGCATCAACTAGCTTCTTAAATAGCTTGAGTAAATCTTCTGCATCATCGTCAGTAACAAAGCGCTGCGGCCAGAAGGTCAACGCCTTAGTACCAATACGGATGGTTTGTAAATGCTCTAGCTCAGGCTGCAACAAGGGCTCAAGGTAGCTTTCAACATGGCGAGTTTTCATCACCATCGGGTCACCACCGGTGATTAATAGGTCAGTAACGCTTTTGTTCTGCGTCAAATAACGGTGCAAAGACTCCGCTTCGTTACTAGCAAAACGCAATTCTTTATCGCCAATAAACTGTGCCCAACGGAAGCAGAAAGTGCAGTATGAGTGACACACTTGTCCTTGACTCGGGAAGAACAATACCGTCTCACGGTATTTGTGCTGCATACCATCCAATGGCTCACCATCGAGCATTGGCACGTTCATTTCTTGCTGACCCGCTGGATGGGGGTTCAAGCGCGCTTGAATTTCACGGGCTAACTTAGTGATTTCTGCACGCGGCAGCTCATCACGTAAAGCTTGGGCCATCAGGTCATAGTCTGCTGGCTCTAACATGCCGCGCTGCGGAAAGGTCAATTGGAAAATTGGATCATTGGGCACATCATCCCAGTTGATCAGTTCATCAATGACATATTGATTCACGCGAAATGGCAAAACACTGGCCACTACACGCATTTCAAAACGCTGTTCTTCAGATAGTTTTTGCAGCGGTTCAATTTTATCTAACTGACGGTCGGTATAGACCTGAAAGTTGGTGTTCTCAGTAAATCCCTCGTTACTTAGAGGCATAATATTTATTGTTTGAGTCATGGCTACTCTCCACTCTCTAACAGGCTCAGCGCAAGTCAAAGCCGCAAGGCCTTACCTTTACCAGCACCTGTGTATTGGGGCATCCCCTAGGGGAAGAAGATAGCTACAAATAAGTAGCAAATGCTACGATTAAGCACATCAAGACGTTACCTAATCGTTATTATTGAAGGGAAGAAAAGCTTCCCTGAAGTCGGAAATTTCCGTAAAGAGGTAACTGTCTTACTTTAAAGACGGGTAAGACTACGGCATTTTACCCTGCGTCTCAATTCTAAAGTAGCAAAAACTGCCTTTATCCATTCCTGACTGGCTATTTTGTCAGACAAAAATAACACTGTAATCCTTCATTCGGACTGTTTAAAGTCGCTCTTATTACTACACAATAGTCAATTTTCAGCTGTTTGCCTAAATTTCAGCACATACCAATGATAGCCTCCAACCCACTCACGCCGACGACTGGAGTCACTTTCATTCATATGCACAGCACGCAAGGCGCGCGTCCAATCATCGCGCCTGCGCCCTGCCTTTCAGATCACAAACCTGCTAGATACCGTAGTCTTCGCGGTAACGTTCAACCGCAGGTAAATATTGCTTCAACTCTGGGCTTTCAGCCAAAAACTGCAATACCTGTTCTAAAGAAACAATGCTTAAGACTGGCATTTTAAAGTCACGCTCCACTTCTTGAATCGCCGATAGCTCACCGGCACCACGCTCCTGACGGTCCAGTGCAATCAACACTCCCGCTGCTTGCGCACCTTGGGCGCTAATGATCTGCATCACCTCACGAATCGCCGTGCCAGCAGTGATCACATCATCAACGATCAATACTTTCCCAGCTAAAGGTGCACCCACTAAAGTACCGCCTTCACCATGATCCTTAGCTTCTTTCCGATTAAAACACCATGGTCTATCCTGCCCGTGATGCTCAGCTAAAGCCACTGCTGTGGTCGCGGCCAAAGGAATCCCTTTATAAGCTGGACCAAACACCACGTCGTACTCTAAACCACTATCCATCAAGGCCTGCGCATAAAAACGACCTAACTTAGCCAAAGCTAAACCGGAGTCAAACAGCCCCGCATTAAAAAAATAAGGACTCACACGTCCTGACTTCAAGGTAAACTCACCGAAGCGCAACACTCCGCGCTCAAGGGCGAACTGAATAAACTCTCGTTGATATGCTTGCATAAATGGGTCCTTAAACACCTAGGGTTTAGCCAATTTTAAATACGTTCGGTATCATACACATACTTTTTTTCTAGGGGCTATCCATGCGGGTTATTAGTATCAATGTGAACGGGGTTCACAATGCTATCGAACAAGGGTTATTTGATTGGTTACAAACGCAACATGCGGATGTCATCTGTCTACAGGACACCCGTGCCAGCGCATATGAAATGGAAGCCCCCGAAGTGCAACTGCATGGCTACTATTGCTATGCCTGCGATGCTGAATCGCCCGAACAAGGTGGCGTGGCAATTTACACGCGCTTACAACCGAAAGCCATCATCTTCAGTTTGGGTTTTGAATCATCTGACCGTTATGGCCGTTATATTCAGGCGGATTTCGACAAGGTCAGCATTGCAAGCGTGCTAATGCCTTCGGGGCGTGGAAGCGATGCTGAGCTCAATCAAAAATTTAAATTCATGGATGACTTCGGCCGTTACTTAGACAAGCAACGCCGTAAACGCCGCGACTATATTTATTGCATGTCAACCTACATTGCACACAATAAGTTAGACGTTAAACATTGGCGTGATTGCCAACAAGAAATTGGTTTCTCCTCACCAGAGCGTGCCTGGATGGAGAGCATTTTCGGTGAAATGGCTTATATCGATGCTTTACGTGAAGTGAGTCGCGAAGGCGATTTATTCAGTTGGTGGGCTGACAGTGAGCAAGCCGAACTACTGAATTTGGGTTGGCGCTTTGACTATCAGGTCTTATCACAGGGCCTACGTCGCACCGTACGCAGTGCCAAACTGTCAAGGCAGCCACGCTTCTCTCAGCATGCGCCTTTAAGCGTTGATTATGATTGGGTACTAAGCGTTTAAAACCACGCAGTGTTGAACAACCTCAATGATCTCTCAGCGAGGTTATTCAACACTGGCTTAACCCGTTTTACTTCAGAAAACGAATGGTTAATGGATAACGGTAAGCCTGGCCATTATTGGCTTTAACACCGGCCACCACTGTTAAAATCAACCAGTACAGACCTAATACTGGCAACAGTACAGCCCCAACAACCACAAACAGCAACATCATGCACACTAAAGCGACTATCGCGATAGTGATTTGAAAGTTGACTGCTTCCTTACCATTTTTATCCATATAAGGACCGAGATCCTTCTTCAGCTGCCAAACCAGCAGCGGGCCAATTATATTGCCGAAAGGAATCAAAAAGGCTGCGAAAGCGGCAAGGTGAGTAAACATCGCCCACTGTTTAATTTCGCTGCTCAATTCTGCTTCTTCTGGGGTAACTGGTACTTGCGTTGGCTCGTCCATTACCACCCTCCTTTAATAGTTATAAGTTGCTATTCACTCTGTAATGCAGCCTGCTGCACAGCGAATAACTCTTGCACACCTTTTTCCGCCAAGGCTAACATTTCAGTCAGTTGTTCAGAACCAAAAGGCGCACCTTCAGCAGTACCCTGCACCTCAATAAAACCACCTGCATCCGTCATCACCACGTTCAAGTCAGTTTCAGCGGTTGAATCTTCTGGGTAATCTAAATCTAACACAGCCTTATCTTGGTAAATACCCACAGATACCGCGGCAATCATTTGCTTCAATGGCGAGCCATTTTTCAACAGCTTACGCTCTTCCATCACCGCCAAAGCATCAACCAAGGCCACCATTGATCCGGTAATCGCTGCCGTACGCGTACCACCATCGGCTTGGATGACATCACAGTCAACATATAAAGTGTTTTCGCCCATTTTGGTCATATCCAACGCAGCACGTAAAGAACGACCTATTAAACGTTGAATCTCTAAAGTCCGACCACCTTGCTTACCACTGCTGGCTTCACGGCGGGTACGACTACCAGTAGCGCGCGGCAGCATCCCGTATTCAGCAGTTAACCAACCTTGGCCTTGGCCTTTCAAAAAACGTGGCACGCCGTTTTCAACACTCACTGTGCAAATCACTTTAGTATTACCAAACTCGACTAAAACAGAGCCTTCAGCATGGCAAGTGTAGTTACGGGTAATACGCACTTGGCGCAGCTGATCGAGTTCGCGACCACTAGGACGAATCATTGAATATTCCTGTTCATTAAAAATGGATGAGACATTATAGGGAGAGATCCCCCTGATATCCTTATTGTAAACACAACCAGACGAAATATTCGCTACAATTAGCGCATTATTCTTACCCTTAATTTGGAGTTTCCTCATGGTGCACAGCATGACCGCGTTCGCTCGCGTTGAGCAAAACGGTGCTTACGGCACACTGAGCTGGGAATTACGCTCAGTCAACCACCGTTACCTCGAACCTCACCTGCGCCTGCCTGATAACCTACGCGAAGTTGAAGGTACAGTCCGCGAAGCACTGCGTAACGGTTTATCACGAGGTAAGGTTGAGTGCACCTTGCGCCTGACCGAGTCTTCCAGCGAGGCCGCACTGCAAATTGACCAAGAGCGTGCACAACAACTGATCAAAGCTGCTGAACACATTGCTCAACAGATTCAGCAACCTGCCCCACTGAACCCGTTAGACGTTTTAGCTTGGCCCGGAGTACTGAGCGCTCAATCAGTGGACAGCCAAGCTATCAATCAGGCCGCAACCGAGCTTTTTCATGCAGCCTTACAAGACCTGAAAGACAGCCGCGCACGAGAAGGTGCTGATCTGGCGCGTTTAATCAATGAGCGTTTAGACGCCATCCAAACTGAAACCCAAGTATTGCGTAAACTGGTACCAGAGATGCTCGCCATACAGCGAGAAAAAATCCTCGTCCGCTGCCAAGAACTCAAAGTTGAAATTGAGCCACAACGCTTAGAACAAGAACTTGTATTGATTGCACAAAAAAGTGACGTTGCAGAAGAGTTGGACCGCCTTGCAACACATGTCAACGAAGTACGCCGCGTGTTAAAAACCGGCGGAGCCATTGGCCGTCGTTTAGACTTTTTAATGCAAGAGCTTAATCGCGAAGCCAATACTCTTGGCTCCAAAGCCATCGACCCTCGCTCCACCCAAGCTGCAGTCAATATTAAGGTTTTAATTGAGCAAATGCGGGAGCAGGTGCAGAACATCGAATGATATCCACTCAAGTCCATACCCGTCCTTTCAACCAGCAAATACAAGGCTTTCAACTTCAAAACAGTCCATGGCAGTCCATACATACCCACCACTATCTACAATCAAGTGGTGGGTATAATGGTGGGTATGGTAGTATCCTTTCTCTTACAAGTGGTGGGTACTTTTGGAGTGAGCAATGGCCAGTCTTACAAGTAAATCAGTTAACGCAAAAGTTAAGGGGGAGCCTGGCCGCTTTTCCGATGGTGGTGGTCTTTATCTGGTAGTGCCCAAAGTTGGCAGTGCGTATTGGATGTTACGTTTCACATCTAATAAAAAACGCAGAGAGATGACACTTGGTCGAGTTGCAGACTTATCTCTTGCCGACGCAAGAATAGAAGCTGCACTTAAGATGAAACATCATCGCGATGGCCTTGACCCCCTTATTGCAAAGAAAAGAGCTCAATACGATTCAATTTACAGCGTCGATGATCTTTTCGCCGACTGGCATGAAGGCAATATAAAACGACTGAAGCACCACCACGTGCCTTTCCGTGTTTACACCAAAGATATAGCGCCTGTAATAGGTCAAATGCAGCCAGCTGCTGTTACTGGACGCGATATCAAACAGATTTTAAGAAACATCACAGAAAGCAACCGCCCAACAATTGCCAACGATGCCTTGCTGTACTGCAAGCAGCTGTTTAACCACGCACTCAAACTAGACCTAATCCCCGGCAATCCAGCAAGTGCTTTTGTAGTGGACGATGCCGGCGGCATAGAAAAAAGTAGAGACAGAGCCTTAACAATAGAAGAGCTGAAGTTCACTTTTAATAAATTTAGGGAAGAGGCTGACAGCTTCACACGCGATAACTACTTAGCCTGTGCACTTTTAGTGTTGCTAGGCGCGAGAAAAGGCGAGTTAACCGAAGCAACCTGGAGTGAGTTCGATCTAGATAAGCAGATATGGTATTTACCTAGCGAACGCAGTAAATCTGGTGTAGCTATTGATATCCCACTACCCGACTTATCTATTGAATGGCTAAACGAGCTCAGAGTTCGTGCCTTTGATTCCGCTTACGTTTTCCCAAATAGAAGATCAAGCAAAATGCCTCACATGGGCAAGGATACATTGAATCGAGCTATATCAAAACTATTCGGCAGAGAGCCAGGTCGAGCTGTGCAGCCTGAGAACAAAATGGGGGATTTTGAGCATTTTACTGTGCATGATTTACGCCGCACCTGTCGCAGCCTGCTAGCCTCGCTGGGCGTACCTGGCCATATAGCAGAGCGCTGCCTGAATCATAAAATCAGAGGGGTAGAGGGTATTTATAACCGCCACGACTACTTTGACGAGAGAAGAGACGCCCTGAATCAGCTTGCTCAAAAGCTCACACCAATTATACAAGCCGACTAATGGGGCGCTGATCTCAGCATCTTCAAATGTACCTGACAAGGCCATCCACTCTACATCTGAGGATCGGCCTACTCAGTGATTATTCCTGCAGTTTAAGCTTCGTTATTTAAAACACCTCCGCATTACATTAGTGTTACCTGCCCCTGCAATGCCGCAACCCTGCCGATTAAAGCCTGCCCTATCAGAATCATCAATCCCACGTAAAAATCCCGCATACAACACCACACGAAGTCGATTCAAAAAAATCTCACTCATACATTACTGAACTGACAACACATCCAGTAGGAGTTTTCTATGTCAGTAAAGTGTCCTTATTGCTCATCAGCAAGTGTCAGCCGCCCCCAAACAAGCACATCTATTGCCTCATGCATTGGCGCAATTAGTGGCGCTGCCAGCGCGGTATACACAGCAATGAACAACTCACCCAAACACTCCCCCTATGTTTTTACTGCCAGCACAGTGGCTAGCTTAATATTAGTTGGCCTTACAGGCGGCCTAAACGGCTCGACACTAGGAGCACATTTCGGTCAAGAATTTGATAGCAAGCTGTTACCCCACTATCAATGCCATAGCTGCTTCCAAAAATTCTCACCTGTAATCGCATTGAACTAACAATCCACAAAGGAGTTTTCATCATGGCTCATTTAGTTGAACAAATGGCTTACGTTGGTGATACGCCCTGGCATGGCTTGGGCAATCAACTGTCACCTAAACAACCGTTAGAGGTCTGGCGTCGTGAAGCCGGTATGGACTGGGATATTTTAGAAAGCCCAGTCCATTTCAAATCAAACATAGCTGGCCATCTAGGTAGCATCCACACCTTCCCTGAACAAAAGGTCCTGTATCGCTCCGATACTAAAATGCCACTATCTGTTGTGTCGCAGCGCTATCAAACCGTACAACCTAACGACGTGATCGAGTTTTATCGCGACCTGACTGAAGTATCTGGATTTGAACTGGAAACCGCTGGCGTGCTTAAAGGTGGGCGTAAGTTCTGGGCGCTGGCTCGTACCGGTCAAGACTTCACGCTCAAGGGTAAGGACTTGGTGAACAGTTATATCCTGCTGGCCACCTCATGTGATGGCACTTTAGCCACTACAGCCACGCCTACAACAGTACGCGTCGTATGCAACAACACCTTAACGGTATCGCTCAACGGTGCACCTATGGCCATCAAGGTGCCGCACAGCACCAAGTTTAATCCTGATGTAGTAAAGCGCGATCTCGGTATTGCCGTCTCGCAATGGGATGACTTCAAGTACCAGATGAACTTGTTATCTCAGCGTAAGGTGCGCTGGAAAGAAGCGATGGGCTACTTCATGGGCGTTATGTGCCAGCTGGATGGTGAAGTGCTTGTACCTGAGAAACTGCCTAACGAGAGAGCCTTACGCGTGGTGCAAGACCTGTATGACGGACGTGGACGCGGTAGTGAGCTTGAGTCTGCAAGCGGTACAGCCTGGGGCTTACTTAGTGCAGTCACCGAGTTTGTTGATCACCACAAGCAAGCACGCAGTAATGACAACCGCCTGGACTCAGCTTGGTTTGGTCAAGGTGCTCAGATCAAACAACGCGCTCTAGATACAGCCTTACAACTCGTTGCTTAAATTTCAATACATAGAGTTACGTTATAGCGTAATGGAGTATTTATCATGCAAACCAATCAAGTCAATACAGAAGTAAAAGCCATCATTAACCGCCCTGCTTTGCGCTTAGTCAGCACTAAGAACCTGGAGCGTGAAGAATGGCTGAACATCCGTAAGAAAGGTATCGGCAGCTCTGACGCTGCAGCTGCTGTTGGATTAAACCCTTACAAGTCACAGCTTGAGTTATGGATGGAGAAAACAGGCCGTGATGCAGAGTTACCGCAACTTGATCCAAGTGACGACACCAGCCCTGCATTTTGGGGCACGATCTTGGAGCCGATTGTGGCCTCGCACTACACCAACAAAACGGGAAACCGTGTCCGTCGCATCAATGCGGTATTGCAGCACCCTGATCCAGAGCTTTCGTGGATGCTAGCTAATATCGACCGTGAGGTGATTGGCGTTGAAGATGTGCAAATTCTGGAGTGCAAAACAGCCGGTATCAATGGCTCTCGTCTTTGGAAAGAAGGCGTGCCTGAGTACGTGCAACTGCAAGTTATGCATCAGTTAGCCGTCACTGGCAAACAAGCTGCAGACGTTGCTGTGCTGCTCGGTGGGCAGCACTTGGAGATCTATCGTATTGAGCGTGACGAAACCATGATTGCACAACTCATTGAGCTAGAACGGCAATTCTGGAACTACGTGGAAACCGATACACCGCCACCGGCAGATGGCTCAGCGTCTGCAGATACAGCGCTGCGCTGCTTGTTCCCGCAAGACCAAGGTGAAACCGTTGATTTCTCGGTGGATGAAGAACTCACCCTGGCGTATGAAACGCTCAAACAGGTGCGTGACACTATCAGTGAACAAGAGAAACACGAGTCTGCCCTCAAGCAAAAGATCCAACAAGCGATGGGCGATGCTTCACGTGCGATGTTTGCTTCAGGCGCGGTGACTTGGAAGAAAGCTAAAGACAGCATTACTTTTGATACAGCATCTTTGCTGCGTGACATGCCCCACCTTAAAGAGCAATACCAAGCCTTGCGCAAAGGCAGTCGTCGTTTCTTAATCTCATAGTTTCACTCAACCAACACAACATAAAGCCCCCTGGCCGCGTTATGCAGTCAGGGGGCTTTATGCTTTAAGGAGAACATCATGCTGAAAGGCTTAGCTATTACCCCACCAGTGCTGGGGCGTATTTCAATTGGGCGCGTTGTGGAAAAGAACGGTAAACGTCTGCCTGAAAAAGATGATCAGTTCACTATCACCTCACAGGTACAAACCCGTGACGGTTGGTTATTGCACCCGCTGAATGATGACCTACGCCAGGAGCAAGAAGGCAAGCTGCGTAGCATCCCGATTCGGTTACTGTTTAACGAACCTGAACTAAACTTTCGTGCTGACTACAGCTTGTTTGATCGCAACACCGGTCGTCCGTTATGCGTAGGTAATGGCGAGACGTGCAAGCGTCAAACGGAAAGCGGCATTCAGTCGTTACCTTGTCCATCACCCGATAGCTGCCCACTGGCACAAGGCAATGCCTGTAAGCCATACGCTCGCTTGAACGTCCTGATTGGTGACGACGACAGCATGGGCAGCTTCGTGTTTCGCACCACAGGTTTTAACAGCATCCGCACCCTCACTGCTCGCTTGAATTACTTTAAGGCCATCTCAAACAATCTCTTGTCTTGTCTGCCACTGGAGCTGCGCTTGCGTGGTAAGTCCACACGCCAAAGCCGTGGTACGCCCATCTTTTACGCTGACATTACGTTACGTGAAGGACTGAGCATGCCTGACACTTTACTCGCTGCTAAGCAGCTGCACGAACAACGACAACAGACTGGATTCAATCAAGATGCGCTGGACCACATTGCCAGCGCTGGCTTAGGTAATGGAGCTTTTGAAGAGGATGAAGATGACATCAGCGCAATCGTTGAAGAGTTTTACCCTACCGAAAGTAGAGCCAACAATGACCTGAAAGCCCATGTTCTAGCTGAACGGTCACTGGCAGACAAACTTCACCGTAAAGCGAGCGCTAACGCCAGCAACGCTTAATCACACACTGGACTTCCCACTATTTCAAGCCACCCATCGAGGTGGCTTTTTTATGCCTATAAGGAAAAACATCATGCGCTATCACATGCTTAAAGCCGGTACTGAACCTGGCACCTATGTCATGGAGTCACCGATCGTTACTGAACACGATATCTTGACCATGGCCAAACAACTCTCACAGAAGCGTCTCAGCAAAGGCCGTGCATTAGAAAGCCCACAGGCAGTTAAGGAACACCTGCGCACGCTGCTGCATGATTATGAACATGAGGTCTTTGCCGTGCTGCTACTGGACACTAAGCACAAGATCATTGGCTTCCACGAACTGTTCAGAGGCACCATCGACTCAGCATCTGTATACCCGCGTGAAGTGGTAAAGACTGCACTGGAGCATAACGCTGCAGCCATGATCATTACCCACAATCACCCTTCAGGTAATCCAGAACCAAGCCAGGCCGACATTCACCTCACCACCCGCTTAAAGGAGGCGCTGGCACTGGTAGACGTGCGGGTGCTGGATCACATCATCGTTGGGACGGATGGATGCTATTCGCTTGTGGAAAACGGGAACATGTAGCCATGTGAAAACCAGCCAGGCTGCATACTGCTTGGCTCTCACGCCAAGAGCTTACGCCTTGCGAGATCAAGCATAGATGAAAATTTATTTAGTTAAAAAGGCCAAACATGCGAATTGTAAAACTGAATATAAAAAACAAATTCAAAATACCTTATGAATGCCTAGAACGATTAAGTAATAAAACCAGCCAGACAGAGGGCTGGCTTTTCAAAACGCACACCTACACAAAAGAGCAGCTCATTAGCAGCCCAGAGCATCACAAGATCTATTCTGTCACAGAGAAAATAGGTAGCGATTTACAGCTCTGGTACAAACTAGGCCAAATCACAGAAGACCAGCATCAGGAATATATTGAGGAGCGCAATGAAGTCGAATACCGTCTTAAAAGACTCAATGAAAGTATTCAATATCGAAAGCCAACGCTGTGGGAGCACATCAAGCTGCCATTCAGTCAGTTTGTCATCATGGTCATGAAAAACTTACCTGAAACACTAAAGGAGAGATTTTTAAAAATAGCAGCGGCAAAAGCCATCCCGCTTTTAAAAAGAATATCCAACTCAATCAGCCTGTAAATAAAGCTCCCTTCTGGGCCAAATGACCACTGGCCATAGGAGGATGCTGTTCTCTGCCTTAGTAACGAGGCATGAAAGCAACACAGTGAACCTATGTTTTAAAGGAACACATGCAATGGACACCTTCACTTACACCGTTGAGTTTTCCGACCCTTTATGTCCGTTTTGTAGTGCCCGAGTTCCCTGCGATAAAGATGATCCAACAGAGCCTTGGGTCGGCACATGCTTAAGCGGACATACTGCTACTTACCAGCTGGACAGCGATTACGAAGACGAAGACAGCAACGATTGACTCTAAACTTTCAGCTCAGCGAGATAAAAGCAACCAAGTCAGGCAGCGTAAGCTGCTTGGCTTGGTTCATTGGCGTTTATTTTTTTACCCGCTCAAGCTTTTTATTCAAATAATAAATAGCAGCCCCACAAAATGACTTGTGTTTACCCTGGCGATCTAAAGATGACCAATCCTGAAGCAATCTCTGCAATCCACCAGTGGTCGCACTGCCTTTAGTCCTCGCTAACACATGCTGCACCGCATCAATTACCGCTTTACGGTTCTCATTCAAGCGGTAGTAGTTAAGGTTGAGCACTTGGTTGATTTGATCGTTTAAAATAGGATCATCCAGCTTCAATTTACCACTACCCAAGTACCTGATCTTCTCTTGAATAGAATGCGCTGGCTCTGCAGGATTGATAATGGGGACAATGCAATAAACTTCTACTATTGCCCCCATTGCCATGTTAAATTTGATTTTGTTATAAGCTTATAATACTGTGTTTTCAGTAGCGGCGCAGCAGCGCCAAATGGATGACAACTGGAGAAATAAACGATGGCACTTCGTATTAATGACACCGTACCCAACCTTGATCTGAAAACCGATCTGGGCGACTTCAAACTGCACGACTTCATCGGTGACAGCTGGGCGATCCTGTTCAGCCACCCGAAAGACTTCACCCCGGTCTGCACCACCGAATTCGGTGCAGTCGCTCAGTTGGCAGCCGAGTGGGAAAAGCGCGGCACCAAGGTGATCGGTCTGTCCGTTGACGGCGTGGACGAGCACGTTGAATGGAAAGCCGATATCGAGAAATACGCCGGTGCACCGGCCAAGTTCCCGATCATCGCTGACGAAGACATGGCCGTTGCCAAGGCACTGGACATGCTGCCGGCTGATGCCTACCTGCCAGATGGCCGTACCGCGGCCGACTCTGCCAGCGTGCGTGTCGTGTTCATCTTCAGCCCGGACAAGAAGCTGCAGCTGTCCATGACCTACCCGATGTCCATCGGCCGTAACTTCGCTGAAGTCGTACGTGCTCTGGATGCGCTGCAGGCCACCTACAAGGTGCCGATCGCAACCGGCGCCAACTGGGAAGTGGGTGATGACGTGATCGTGGCTCTGTCGCTGAACGATGAAGAAGCCAAGGCCAAGTTCGGCGAAATCGACGTCAAACTGCCGTACCTGCGTACTACCAAACAGCCGTCTTAATTCAGGCTGTCACTATTGCTCGAACACTATGCTCGAAACAATAGTACCCAACAGCTCTGATACCCATCGGTGCTGACTCCGGCCTGCTTCGGCAGGCCGGATGGCACACCGCCCTGATGGCTCGACTGACAGCAATTTCATGGGATAAGGAGGTTGCAATTGTTACGACGAGATTCCAAACAGCCACGACTTCGCGGACTCTGTTTTTTTTGCTGCAGGCGGGCATTCAGTTTCCCTCTCCATATAGCGGGCTTGTGCGCAAAAACCCGGTTTGGTTCCCGCTCACACTTTAGCATGGGGCGAATAACCATCGACCCAATAGCCAACCTCAACTCTTTAAATTTACCTTGTGTCGTTGAACCCAGAAGGTACTGAGCCTGCCGAAGACAACGCTCTGGTGTCTCTGAAAGTACTGATCAACCTGTTCTAATAAAGAGGGCTCATACATGGATATCAAGGAACTTGAACCTGGCTTTTCGATCTGCCATGCCATCTACCCTGGCGACATGGCAGAACTAAAATCACGAGGCTTTCGATCGATCATCTGTAATCGTATGCCCGGCGAAGCTGAAGACCACATTGACGCCACCGAATTGCGTCAGGCGGCAAAAGCGGCCGGTATCGAGTGGGTCGAGATTCCTGTCACTCCCGGAGAGTACACGCCTGAAGTCGTTGAAGCCTTTGGCGAAGCAATCGAAACGCTACCGTCACCTATATTGGGGTTCTGTCGCAGCGGACGTCGGGCTGTTTCTCTTTGGATTCATAACCAGATGCAGCAGGCGATCTGTGACTTGGGGCCCTTGCTGCAGGCAGCCCACGCCGCAGGGCACGACCTGCACGAGCAGAAAGACACATTCAAAAAGCGATGACCTGACCCAGGTCTCAAGGAATTTGAGTGAACATCCGAAAGTATTTTCCATTTCTTGAATGGTTACCGAGCTACCGCCTGACAACTCTCAATCAGGATATTCTGGCCGCGGTGATCGTGACCGTCATGCTGATCCCGCAGTCGCTGGCCTACGCGATGCTGGCCGGGTTGCCACCCGAGGTGGGACTCTACGCCAGTATCGCACCATTGGTGCTCTATGCGGTCTTTGGCACCAGCCGTACCCTCTCGGTAGGGCCGGTGGCCGTCATTGCCCTGATGACGGCGGCAGCTGCCGGTGCCATTGCCGCGCCGGGCAGTGCCGAATATCTTTCGACCGTGATTTTGCTGACCTTTATCTCCGGTTTGATGTTGACGCTGATGGGGCTGTTCCGGCTGGGATTTCTGGCCAACTTCCTCAGTCACCCGGTGATTTCCGGGTTCATTACAGCGTCTGCGGTGATTATTGCCTTCAGCCAGCTCAAACACCTGCTGGGTATCGCCGCCAGTGGCCACAGTCTGCCCGAGTTGCTGGCCGATCTGGCGCGCAACCTGCCGAATCTGAACCTGACCACCCTGATGATCGGTGCCGGTACTTTACTGTTTCTGTACGGCGCTCGCCGCTGGCTGGTGCCACTGCTGCAACGCCTGGGGCTGAGCAAGGGTCTGGCTGGCGGGTTGGGGCGTCTGGCGCCCATTCTTGCCGTTGTCGTCACCACCTGGATTGCGGCAGCCTTTGACCTGGCTGCAACCGGTCTGGCCGTCGTGGGCGATATTCCGGCGGGTTTGCCACCCCTGACTCTGCCTTCCGGCGATGCGAGCCTTTGGCAGCAGCTTTGGGTGGGTGCGCTGCTGATCAGTATTGTCGGTTTTGTCGAATCGGTCTCGGTAGGGCAGACGCTTGCCGCCAAACGACGTGAGCGCATCGACCCGGATCAGGAGCTGGTCGGGCTGGGCTGCGCCAATCTTGGCTCGGCGTTAAGTGCCGGGATGCCGGTGACGGGTGGCTTCTCGCGCTCGGTGGTGAATTTTGATGCCGGGGCACGCACCCCTGCCGCCGGTGCCTTTACGGCTGTCGGCATTCTGGTGGTGATCCTTTGGTTCACCCCGCTGCTGGCAACACTGCCGATCGCCACTCTGGCGGCAACGATCATTATCGCCGTACTGTCGCTGGTGGATCTGCATGCGATCAACCATACCTGGCGTTACTCAAAAGCCGATTTTTCCGCCATGCTGGCCACCATTGTCATTACTCTGCTGCAGGGCGTGGAAGCCGGTATTCTGGCCGGAGTCGGGCTGTCGCTGGCGCTGCACCTGTATCGCACCAGCCGCCCGCACAGTGCCGTGGTCGGGCGGTTGAGCGGGACTGAACATTTTCGCAATGTGGAACGTCATCAGGTAGAAACCGATCCGCATCTGCTGCTGTTGCGGGTGGATGAGAGTCTCTACTTCCCCAATGCCCGTTACCTTGAGGATCGCGTACTGGAGCTGGTCAGCCAGCATCCGCAGATGCAGCATCTGGTGCTGAGCTGTCAGGCGATCAACCATATTGATGCCTCGGCGCTGGACAGTCTGGAGTCGATCAATCAACGGCTCAAGGACGCGGGTATCCAGCTGCATCTGGCGGAAGTGAAAGGTCCGGTGATGGATCGACTGCAGCTGGTTGAATTCCCGGCGCAGCTCAACGGCCGCGTATTCATGAGTACCTATGAGGCCTGGCAGGCGCTTGCTCGGACAACGGAACCCGCAACCGCATGAGCCAAGACAACAGAGATGTCAACTGGCAGCCGTGTCACGGTGGCAGTATCAGGATTCACCCGCTAGGCTCAAGGGTGTGCGTGTTTCGGCAGAGGCCGGTTGCGGCTGATCCTGATCTCGGGAGGAGAATATGGATAGTCTGTTAAGAATGTGCCTTGTATTGGCACTATCAGTAATGTTGGTGCCGGCTGCGGTGGACAAGGCCGAAGCGAGTCTGCCTTTGAGTGACAAGACTTCAACGGCGGACCACACTCAATTCAAGGCGCTGCAGGGGCCGTTCAGCAGTGGTCCCGAGGTGACTCAGGCCTGCCTGCGCTGTCATACCGAAGCGGCCAAACAGCTGCAGCAGAGTCTGCACTGGACCTGGGAGTATGACCATCCGGTCACTGGTCAGACGCTGGGCAAGCGCCATGTGATCAACAGCTTTTGCGGTTCGGTAACCTCCAATGAGCCGCGCTGTACCAGTTGTCACACCGGCTATGGCTGGGAAGACATGAGCCAGCCGCCACCTCAGGCCGAAACCGCCGTAGACTGTCTGGCCTGCCACGACACCACGGGTGGCTATATCAAGTTGCCCGATCAGGCCGGTCATCCGGCCTATACCGCCCGTGAGGTGCCGCCGGGCAGCGGTCAGTGGCAGTCGCCGCCGGACCTGGCCGCCATCGCGCAGCAGGTGGGCAGCAGCGGTCGCCACAACTGTGGCGCTTGTCACTTCAATGGCGGCGGTGCCGATGGTGTCAAACATGGTGATCTGGACTCCTCGCTGCTCAATCCCGCCCACAGTCTTGACGTGCATATGTCGGCTGACGGAGCCGATTTCAGCTGTGCCGACTGCCATACCACCAGCGCGCACAGCGTCACCGGCAGCCGCTACCTGACCAATGCCCGCGATACCCTGGGTGTGGATGTGCCGGGTCATACCGACATGAGCCGCGCCTCCTGCGAGTCCTGCCACGGCATGTCGCCGCACAAGGAAGAAAAGATCAACGAGCATGTGGACCGTGTGGCGTGCCAGACCTGCCACATCCCCGAGTTTGCCCGCGGTGGCATCGCCACCAAAACCTGGTGGGACTGGTCTACTGCCGGACAGCTGGATGAAAACGGCAAGCCGATCACCCGTTATGACGACAAGGGGCACGTGTCCTACCTGAGTACCAAAGGTAATTTCGAGCATGCCGAGAACACCATGCCTGAATACCGCTGGTTCAACGGTGTGGTGGAGTACACCCTGCAGGATGAAAAGCTGGATATCGCCAACCCGCCGATTCAGATCAACCGCATCAGTGGCAGCGCCGATCAGGCGGACAGCCGCATCTGGCCGTTCAAGATCATGCACGGCAAGCAGCCCTACGACCAGGTCCATCAGACCCTGCTGGTCACCCATGTATTCAGCCCGGACGATGACTCGGCGCTGTGGACCAACTTTGACTGGGCCAAGGCGCTCAAGGCCGGTACCGAGCGTGCCGGTCAGCCCTACAGTGGTGAATTTGATTTCATTGAAACCCAAATGTACTGGCCCATCGCTCACATGGTCGCACCGGCTGAAGATGCTCTGCACTGCAGCGACTGTCACGCCCGCAGTGGTCGTATGGACGGCATTGAAGGCGTCTATATTCCGGCCCGAGACCGTCATCAGTGGCTGGATACCGCCAGCTGGAGTGCGGCTGCACTGGTACTGGCCGGCAGCCTCTTGCATGCCGGCGGCCGTGTGATTGCGACTGTGCGCAGAAGGAGAAAACAATGAAACGGGTAATGGTTTTCAAACGTTTTGAACGCTTCTGGCACTGGTCACAGGCGGCACTGATTTTCTTCCTGCTGACCACCGGTTTTGAGATCCACGGCAGCTATAGCCTGTTCGGTTTCGGTCGTGCCGTGTCGCTGCACACCACCGCAGCCTGGTTGTTGATAGGCCTTTGGGTACTGGCGATCTTCTGGCACTTCACCACCGGCGAATGGCGTCAGTACCTGCCGACCACCGATAAGCTGGGGGCTGTGATCCATTACTATGCCATCGGCACCTTTACCGGGGCTTCGCATCCGTTCAAGAAAACCACACTGGCCAAACACAACCCGTTGCAGAAGCTGGCCTATCTCTGGTTCAAGCTGATGATTTCGCCGCTGATCTGGATCTCGGGTCTACTGTACCTGTTCTACAACCAGTGGGATCAGCTGGGACTGTCCGGCCTGCCACTGGAATGGGTGGCACTGATCCACACCGGCGCCGCGTTCATGATGCTGATTTTCGTCATTGCCCACGTCTACATGGCCACCATGGGCAAAACCGTGTTCAGCCTGATCAGACCGATGATCACCGGCTATGAAACCGAGGACGAAGAGCATTCCACAACTGACAATCGCAAACAGGCAGGTTCCCTGAAATGAAAATTGCTGTCACAAGCCAAAACCGTAAAACCGTTACTGGACATGCCGGCCGATGCCGGCGGTTCTGGATCTACACAGTCGATGGCGGTGAAGTCACCGACAAAACCCTGCTGGAGCTGAGCAAGGAAGAGTCCTTTCATGACAGCGACAGCAATTCACCTCATCCCTTGGATGCTATAGATGTTCTGCTGACCGGCGGTATGGGACCGGGCCTGGCACAACGTATGGCTCGCAAGGGGACAGAAGCACAGGTCACATCGGAGACCGATCCTGATGCAGCCATCAAGCACTACCTTGATAGCTGGGCCGGGTAAGGAGATTACTGATGCTAAGACGTGATCCCGAACAGCCCTGGCACCCAAGTTACTGGCTGGCGTCACTGGGCGCGGGCGGTCTTTCAGTCTCTTTCTTTATGTACCTGATGTGGCTGGTGCCCCATCCGGGCTTTCCCATGCCGACCTGGCAGCATCTTGAAACTGTTCTGAACGGACAGGCTTCATTTCCGACCGGCGTGCGTGCCATCGCACTGTTGGCTACCCTGTTGATGTTGCTGCTGGCGGCTCTGCACTTTGTATTGCTGATCTGGAATTTCCGTGAACATCGTGCGGCACGAAGCACAGAGAGCTACAGCAAACTTCTGGACTCACCGGCAGAGGTACAGTTGATGACCCAGCCGCTGACGCTGGCGATGACAGTGAATGTCTGCTTTGCGCTCGGCGCTTTGCTGGTGCCCGGCCTCTGGTCAATCGTTGAGTACCTGTTTCCACTGGCGCTGTTGGCCTTCGCTGCCATCGGCATCTGGGCGTTGAAACTGTACGGACGCTACATCACCCGCATGCTGGTCAGTGGTGGCTACCGCAGTGAAGAACATAACCACCTGTCCCCTTTGATTGCCGTTTTTACTTTTTCCATGCTGTCGGTCGGTTTTGCAGCACCCGCCGCCATGTCGCATTCACAAGCCTTGGCGGCCCTCGCCGGTACTCTGTCGATTCTGTTTCTGGTGGTTGCGGTCGTCACCGGCATTCTGGTCCTGATCTCCGGCCTGCAGGCGATGCTGCAGCACGGTCTGCAGGCTCAGGCCACCCCCAGCATCTGGATGCTGGTTCCCATCCTGACCCTGCTGGGGATTGAGTGGGTACGGATGCAGCACGGGCTGAGTCATCACTTCTCGGCACCGGTAGAACAGGGCCGCCTGTTTGTTGTGCTGTCAGCCATTTTCATGCTGCAGCTGGGCGTTATGCTGCTGGGTTTTCGCGTAATGCAGCTCAACGGCTACCTCAAAGCCCACCTTAAAGGTGCTGAACGCAACCCGGTCAGCTTTGGTCTGATCTGCCCTGGAGTCGCCCTGTTCGTGATGGGGATGTTCTGGTGGCATCTGGTCTGGGTTGAAAGCGGCATCGTCACGGCCTTTGGTCCCGTTTATTGGCTCGGCATCGCCCTGCTCGCCATCATTCAACTGTTGACACTGGCTGCCCTGCTGCGTCTGAGCAACCGACTGTTACGCCACAAAGCCGTGCTGATCGCCTCAATGCAGTAAACATAAAATTTTGGCTATTACGGGCGTAGACAGATTCAAACAGAGAAAGGCAGACACGGGGCGTTTTTTCTCTTAGCATTAGAACAATCTAATATTTTACAGCGAGGAAAATGCCATGAGTACAACACAGGCACCGCATTCAAATCCGCAGGTAAAGACCTTCTTTGACGAGCCAACCAACACCTTCAGTTATGTGGTGAAGGATCCGGCCTCAAAGGCCTGCGCCATTATCGACTCCGTACTCGACTTCGACTACGCCAGCGGCCGTACCGATGTGCGCTCGGCCGATGACATTATCGCCTACGTTAAAGACAACGGCCTGCAGGTCGAGTGGATACTGGAAACCCACGTTCACGCCGATCACCTCTCGGCGGCTCCCTATCTGCATAAGGCATTGGGTGGCAAAACAGGTATCGGTGCCATGATCACCGTAGTGCAGGACACCTTCGGCAAGGCGTTCAATGCCGGCACTGAGTTTGCCCGTGACGGCAGCCAGTTTGACCGTCTGTTTGAAGAGGGTGACCAGTTCAAGATCGGCACTCTGGAAGGCCGAGTATTGCACACGCCTGGGCATACACCCGCCTGCCTGACCTATGTGATCGGTGATGCGGCCTTTGTCGGCGACACCCTGTTCATGCCGGATTACGGTACCGCCCGCTGTGACTTCCCGGGTGGCGATGCACGTACCCTGTATCGCTCAATCCAGAAGGTGCTGAGCCTGCCGGGTGCAACGCGGATCTTCCTCTGCCATGACTACAAGGCACCGGACCGTGAAGAGTACTGCCATGAAACCACGGTGGCGGAGCAGTGCCAGTACAATGTCCATGTTCATGAGGGCATCAGCGAAGACGAGTTCGTGCGCATGCGTACCGAACGTGATGCCACCCTGGCGATGCCTGCCTTGATCCTACCATCGGTGCAGGTCAACATGCGCGCCGGACAGATGCCACCTGCCGAAGACAACGGTCAGGTGTATCTGAAAGTACCGATCAACCTGTTTTAATCTCCCCTGACCCCGGCCGGTTAGCTATCGACAAGGAGTGAATATGCGCAAGGTTAAAGTCGCTGTAATTGGTGCCGGCACCGCCGGCTTGAGTGCCTATCGTTCAGCTCGCAAGCACACCGATTCCGTGTTGCTGATGGACCCCGGCCCGCTGGGCACAACCTGCGCCCGTGTCGGCTGCATGCCCAGCAAGCTGCTGATCGCCGCAGCCGATGCTGCCTGGCACATGCAGCACGCCTCGATGTTCGGTGTCAGCGCCGGTCAGATCGAGATTGACGGTGCCAACGTCATGCAGCGCGTACGCCAGATGCGTGACCGTTTTGTGGGCAAGGTGCTCAAGGGAATGGAGTCCATTCCCGAGCAGGACCGGCTAAACGAAGGGGTGCGCTTCAAGTCCGACCACCTGCTGGTGTTCTGGACTAAAGGAACTGGACACTTTAGCTAGCGACAATAACTGTCAGTGATTGGAGTGCCAAAATGAGTAAAACTAAACGTACTTACGGGCAATACCCACCTGAGTTTAAACAGGAAGCTCACACCACCAACCCCTCAGAATTCTCCCTCAACCACTCCCGACACTGCTGATAATCCGGCATTACGCGCATTACCTCACGCCAAAACTCCGGTGAGTGGTCGTGATGTATCAAGTGACAAAGTTCATGGATAACAACGTAATCCACCATGCGATTGGGTGCGAGCATAATTAGCCAGTTAAACTCCAACTCGCCTTTGGCAGTACAGCTACCCCAGCGGGATTTGAAGGTTTTGATATTCACACCAGCAGGCTCAACACCAACGATAGGCGCGTAGCGTTTTACCTTCTCACGGATTTTTAAGCTGGCCTGACGTTTGTACCAACGCACCAATGCATTACGGATCATGTGTGGTTGCTGGCTGCCTTCAGGCGTTTGCACAACCAAACGTCCTTGCAGGAGTTTCGCCGGCGAAAACGGTCCACACTCAACTTTAAGCCGATAGTTACGCCCTAGATACGGGAAGGCTTCGCCTGAGACAAATTGCTTGCTGCTTGCTGTTGCCATGTCGCGTTGCAAGGCCATTTTCTCTTTGATCCACATGCGTTTGGATAACAGTAGCTGATCAATCTTTTCGATACTGGTGCTCACTGGCACGATCACCGACACAGCGCCTTCCTCGACCCGTATGTCAGCGGTCTTACGGCGGCTGGTACGGATGACTTCAGCAATAAAGCCATTGCCGTCACGGTACTCTGGAGCGCCTAGTACAGTTCGCATTGGTTACTTACCACCAAAGCGGGTTTGGGCTAACTCAAGAAAGCGGTCTTGCACGACTTTCACCAGCGCAGCATCACTGTACGAACACTCTAAAATGGCGCGTTTGATTTCTTTTTTCATGCGTTTGATCTCATCGCCCTTGGCAAAGAAATCGACGATCTGCGTGGCTTCATCAAACATGCTGACTAAACCTTGACTGGTGGCTTTGATTTCATCGTGTACGGCTTCGCTGACAGTTTCTTCACCGCTATGGCGGGTGACTTCAACCATCAAGATATTGTAGAAAGCCAATTCCGTATCGGTTAAGCCTAGATCAGTGGCCGTCTGCGCACGCTCGGATTCGATGGTGTTACAAAACGCTAGCAGCAGCTCAACTTGCTGATCCCACTTGCCGTTGTACTTCTCGATAATGTCCTGCAAACGCAAGCTGAGCGACCTGTAGTATTCAGGATCATCATCAAGATTGACGGTAATGTGATGCTTAATCGCGCTCTCAATCTCGGACGCGCGTGATTCAGGCGACTTATGCTTGGCCAGAGACTGCTTAAAGTTGGCAGCCATTAGATCCACTGGTGGAATCTTCGGATCAACGCCAGTACTGATAATGTGTTCTTCAACCAATTGGCGCACCTTGGCACCGACATCCTTGATATTTAAGCCGGGATCACGGTACAGATTACGCGCCGCATTTTGTACCTTACCCCAAAGCCTTAAATCGCCCACAAAAGGCTTGGCTGCGACATCGGGTAAGACCACATCCATTTGTTTGGCAAAACGCTTAAAGGCAAGATCAAACTGCTGACGGACATCTTCGTCTTTCAGAAACAAAACATAGTCGTCAATGTCATCGCCCTTGAGCGCACTAAACACATTAGCCACGCGAGTATGCGCGGCTTTAAGCCTTGGGATTTCATCTTTGAGCGTGTGATAAGTGCCTTGCACGTCTTCGCTGCTGAACATCTCCAGTGCTTCGGTTAGGTAATCCGACAGGCCATGATAATCCACCACATAGCCCACATCTTTACCGGGGTAGGTACGGTTCACCCGTGCGATGGCTTGCATCAGCGTGTGTTCTTTTAAGCTGCGGTCGATGTACATCACTTGCGCGATGGGCGCATCAAAGCCGGTCAGTAGCATGTCTTTGACGATTAAGAAGGCGGTTGGGTCTTGTTTTTCTTTATCGGTGCCAAAGGGCTTGGTGAAGCTCTTGATCACCTGCTTTTGATGGGCCGCATTGGTGTAGGGCGTGTAGATGGCTTCATCATTGTGATTGCCAGAAATAATCACTGCCGATGGCGGCGCGCCCAGCTCGTCGAGGGTTTTCTTAAACAGCGTGGCGGCATAGCGGCTGCCCACCACGATCATGCCTTTGAAACCATCGGGCTGAATTTTCTCGCGATAGTGGTTTAACAGATCAATACACACCCAACGAATCCGTGCCGGAGCTTCACGTACGGCGCGCTCAACACCGTACTTTTTCTTAATTTCAGCCTGATCTTCTTTGCTGTAATCCTTGAAATACTCATCAAACAACGCATCGAGAGATTTACCGACCACTTCGCTCTGCACTTGGCGGCCTTCGTAGATGATGCGCACTGTGGCACCGTCTTCGACTGCTTCATTGATCTTGTACTGGTCAATGTAGCCACCAAACGCTTGATCCATCTTTTGTGATTTCAGCAGGGGAGTGCCAGTGAAACCGATCTTCGGTGCATTGGGTAAGGCGGCGTTAATGGTCGCAGCAAGATTACCAAACTGGGTACGGTGCGCTTCATCCGCTAACACGATGATATTGTCGCTGACGTTGAGGTCTTGGAAATCGCCTTCGGCTTCGGCCTCCTGAAACTTCTGCACCATCGCCGTGACAATATCCGATGAGTCACGGCTCAGCAGCTCTTTTAATTCAGCCACAGAGTTGGCGTTATAGACGGTTTCGTTCTGTGCCGCGCGGAAGGTGCTGGAGAGCTGTGAGTCAAGCTGAGTGCGGTCAGTGACAAACACCAGCTTGTACTGCTGTAACTCTAGATCACGGCGCATCTTCACCGCCAACATCACCATGGTCAGCGATTTACCTGAACCTTGGGTGTGCCAAACAATCCCTGACTTCTCGCGGCGGTCTGCACCCGTTTTAAGGCGCTCGATCACTTTATTTACTGCACGGTACTGCTGATAACGAGCGACCTTTTTAATTAAGCGACCATCAATCGGTTCGTAAATAATAAAGTTACGGATTAAGTCTAAAAAGCTCGACGGGTTAAACATGCCAGCTAATAAACGCTGCTGTGCGTTGATGTCCGCGTGCTCAGCACCACCATTAGCAATTTGCTGCGCTTGTGCAAAATAAGCAGGTGACGGCACATCAGACGCGCCTAGCTGCACACTTTGTTCATTGCTGACAGATTTACTCAATAGCGCACGAATATCTGCATCACTGTACGGGTGGGCATCTTTCCAGTCGCTGTAATACTGGCTGCTGGAGCTAATCGTGCCGACTTTGGCCAAGTCGCGGCAGGTGCTGACCATCAGTTGGTTGTACCAAAACAGCTTTTGCGCACCTTCCTCGCTGGCGGGTTCACGCAGATTGGCATAGCGGCGCAATTGGTTGATGCCCTCGCTAATGGCATCGGCCACATAGGGTGACTTGCACTCAATCACCGCCAGCGGCAGGCCATTCACAAAGCAAACGATATCGGGAATGACGTTTTGGTTTGCGCCTTCAATCTTAAACTGATTGGTACACAGGTAGTCGTTATTGGCGGGGTTATCAAAGTCGATGATCTTAACCGTCTGCCCTTTGCGGCCCTTGCCTAAGTCCTGCTCGACCGAGAGGTAATTAACCAGCATCTCGTAAATGCAGTGGTTGTACTCCATCAGCGCAGCATGGTTGGGGTGCGTCAGTTCACGCATGACTTTGCCAAGGTTTTCATTGCTGATCCACGGATTGAGCTTACGCAGCGCCGACTCAAGACGATTCACCAACACCACATCGCGGTAATACGCACGCTCGGCGCTGGACTGCGCATCCTTGCCAGCGGCAACCGGTGCAAGATGTGTGCCTGGCACATAGGTCCAACCCAGCCTGATCAACTGGGCGATGGCGGGTTGCTCTACTTTGAAATCTTCGTCATTGAACATAGTGATAATCGGCGTCTGATCATCAGACTACCGCTGACTCCTTGTCGGTGAGATTGACGCGCACCTTACCGGTGAGCAGGTCTTGCATAAGGGCTTTTTTTAAATCGAGCTGATGAGCCAACTTATCATTGACTCTAGATATTCGATTATCTACAGAAGCTAACACTTCAGTTATTAACTCGACCTCTTCACACTGCTTAGGGTACGGAACAAGAAAATCTCGTACTTTCTTAATACCGAGTGCTGGCTGGCTCGTTGTGTTGGTTTGTAGGAGCACCTGTTGATCAATAATCTCACTACCAAACACTTGGAATAAGTACTTCATATTGATGCTTTTCTTGGTTGTAACCAAGACTACGTTGGCGGATAAACAGTAAAAACGCTCAGTAGGTAGTACATAAGGTTTACCGATTGTGCCGATCTTCCCGAAAATGAAAGCTCCAGGATGTATTTCAAAACCTTCTTTCTGCTTCTCAAATGCTTCTTGAGAAACCTTCCGCGCTGCAGAAAAATCGATTAAACCTGATTTGCCAATATCACCCAATCCAACATACGGAACGCCGTCTATAACCTCGGCCGGTGTCCGATGATCTGGCTGAGGGTCTATTACATCTGTAAGTGACCCTACGCTGACGACATCCCAGCTCCGTGGTATCTGCCCCACTGGCGAATCTTTAAACTCAGTATGCCCAATCCCTTTGGTCAGCAATTCCTGCATCATGCCGGTTTTTAGGTCTTTCAGCTTGTCGATCTGTGCGCGTGTTTTTTCGATCACATCATCGACGGATGACAGGATGGTGGCGATTTTTTGTTGCTCGGGGAGCTTTGGAAACGGAATTATCAAGTTGCGTAAGAGAGCAATACCTAAAGAGGAACGAGTAGATCCAGTCAAAAGAAGGTTGATCTGCAACTGAGTATCTTGCGATTTTAGCGCTTGGATAAGGAAGTTTTTTTCAATTCTATTCGGCTCAATTAACGCAAGAGTCGGTGAAATCGTTATCTTTTTAGGCAAACCCTTAAAGTCAATTATTTTTCCAATAGAGGCTACGCGACCAAAACCAATAGTATTAGCTGTTATTTGATACCGCTTACTGTGTTCTTCATAAATCTCAGGTGATACTCGGCGCACCTTATTTCCACGAATCTTCCCTGATTCATCTAAGTCTCCAATCCCAGCAAAAGGGATTCCTAAGGGATCCTCATCCGGCGCTCGGTGACTTGGATGAGGATCAATAACGTCTGCCACAGAACTAACATTAATCTTTTGCCAGTCACAAGGAAGGTGGCTTAATTCATCCATTACTCAGCCACTCCTTCGCTTCCATTCCTGTGTAGTACTTGTGATTCACGCTCAACGTACCCCAGCTCCTGCAGATAGCCTTTCATCACCTGCTCAGCCTCAGCCACTTCTGCATCCAGCTCTTTCAGCGATACACGATACTTATCCCACCAGCGTTCCAGTTGCTCAATCACAGCAGCGCTGGCATCACCTGCCACTTCGCGTATTTTTTCTTTACTGTCGATCTCAGCTTTAAACTCATAATATTTTTCACCCGCTGAAGGCTCCGCATCACGCAGTACAAACACCGCAGACACGTCAAAATCTTGCAGTATTTCCTCACGGATATACTCACTTTCCACTTCACGCACCGGAATGGACTTCCCCTAAAACACTAGACACTCCTTAAGTTAGAATAAACCTTTAGGAGAGCATCATGGCAAAACCACGTTTTACACCTGAATTCAAAGCTGAGGCCATCAAACAAATAACCGAACGCGGTTATTCTGTAAAAGACGTCTCTGAGCGACTGGGCGTTTCAGACCACAGTCTTTACAACTGGCTCAAGCAACACAAGCAAGCGGCCAATCCTGATCCTCTGA
>NZ_JAXIVU010000013.1:0-68612 GCF_034259425.1 Denitrificimonas halotolerans | reverse complement strand
GCGCCCTTAGTGTAGGGATGCATATCATACGCAGACAAAAACACACCACGCTCTTTAATCGAGCGTTGACTTAATTCATTAACAAAGTTCCAGACGAAATTGACGCTGCGAGCCATGCGGTTTAGCAGTGGCGTATGCCTGTCTCGTACTCGGACTTTTAATGTTTTGGTGTGCTTTATCATGCTGTATACAATACCAGTACCAACCTATACTGCAAAAACTTTAGCAGCCTGTTAAGGGGTTAAGGGGCTGCTTAAGCAGCCCTCGCTATCCATCCCTGCACTAAAAGTAAAAAGTACGAGGTCTTACGCGATTTTGATAAAGAGTGCTGCTTTAACAGCTGCACTCCGCCTCTACTTGCTCACAGCGTTTAGCATAATGCTGAGCAATGACTGCACATACCATCAACTGAATTTGGTGAAACACCATCAAAGGTAAAATCGCAGGCCCTACAGCACCCCCAGCAAACAAAACCGACGCCATAGGTATACCTGTAGCCATACTCTTTTTCGAGCCACAAAAAACGATAGTAATTTCATCCTCTTTATTGAACTTAAAGCGCAGCGCCAGCCAACGAGTCGCAAACAAAACAATCGCCAAGATCACACTGCACACCACAGTGAGCAGCAGCAAAGACACCGGTGGTACTGCATTCCACAACCCGGCAATCACTGCGGCACTGAAGGCGGTATACACCACCAACAAGATTGAGCTCTGATCCACAGATTTTAACCAACGTGCATTACGATCCACCCAAGGTCCTATCCAACGACGCATGTAGTGACCCACTAAAAAGGGAAGCAATAACTGCAAACTAATGCGCACAACTGACTCTAACATCCCTGTAGTACCCGCATCGGCATCGAGCATCAGTTTCACTAATAAAGGTGTAACCAAGATCCCAACTAAGCTAGAAGCCGAAGCCGCACATACTGCAGCAGGGATATTACCGCGCGCAATAGAGGTAAAAGCAATAGCAGACTGCACTGTGCCGGGTAAAGCCGCGAGATACAGCATCCCAACCCATAATTCATCTCCAAGCACCGGACGCAAAATAGGCTGTAAAGACAGCATTAAAACTGGAAATAAAATAAAAGTGCAAGCAAATACCAGCATATGTAAACGCCAGTGCATAACCCCATCAATAATGGCTTGTCGGGATAATTTTGCACCATGTAAAAAGAACAATAATGCAATAGCAAAGCTGGTCAGCCATTTAAAAAACACAGCCCCAGCACCATAGGCTGGAATAAAAGTTGCTGCCAAAACAACAGCAATCAATATTAAGGTGAAATTATCAAATAGTATGCGTAAACGAGCGAGCATGATTCTTACCATCCTTTATCAAGATGGTGCGACTCTACTGGATATGTAACAATCCGGCTAACGGCAATCAGCCAAAGAATATCGGTGAACGGACATATGCCTACCTATATTGAACAACGCCTGAATGAGCTCACTCACTTACCCCGACCTATTTATGGTCAAACGGAAGCACTACCGAATAAGCTGATCGGCTTCAGTCACAGCCATCCTTGGGTGCAGTTTTCCTATGCCATAAGCGGTGTCTTAGAAGTACAAACAGCACAAGGCCGTTTTATCGCACCACCACAACGTGCGGTTTGGGTCCCTGCCGGAGTGAAACATCAAGTGCAATGTTCTGCACAGACTCAAATCCGCAGCTTGTATATTGACCATCAAGTGATCACGAATCCCCCAAGCAGTTGTCGTGTAGTTGAAGTGAGTCCATTACTGAAAGAACTGATCCGTGCCTTTGGTGAGCTTCCTGTGGAATACGATGAAAATAGTGCTGAAGGCCGCCTCGCTGCAGTTTTGCTCGATCAACTGACCTATGCACCCGATATGGGCTTTATGCTGCCCTTACCTAAGGATAAACGCTTACAGCGCATTGTAAGCCAACTGCAAAAACATCCTGATGCAACAGACTCTCTAAGCTTATGGGCACAACGCTTACATGTATCGGAAAAAACGCTCAGCCGTTTATTTGCTCAACAAACAGGGCTAACCTTTCGTCTCTGGCGCCAACGCTTACGTCTGCTGCATGCTTTACCTTTATTGGAACAAAAACAATCAGTGACAGAGGTTGCACTGGCTTGTGGCTATGAGTCTATTTCTGCTTTTATTGCAGCTTTCGGCGAGCACTTTGGTAGTACACCTAGTGAGTTTTTTAAAACCCTGCAGTTTTAATTAGTTTTTGTTCCTAGCCCGTTACGCGATAGCCGGTTTCTCTTCCAGGCCATGGTAGAAGCGTCCAGCTTGGACGCCATCGGAGCAGGTGACCGTATCCGTTCAGTCTAGATCAATACCGATACAGTCTTGACCTTTACCACTACATTGAAGTACCAGCCCCAGCCCCTACTACAAAGACTTTAACAGCCTATTAAGGGCTGCTTGTGCAACCCTTGCTATCGATCTTCACACTAAAAGTATAAAAATCGATAGCAGCACAGGTCTACTTAGATCAATTCAAAAACGGCAACGATGTGATCGCCGATAATACTGTCGCGTTAATAATATCGACAAAGAATGCACCGACCATAGGCACAATTAAAAACGCCTTATGAGACGGCCCAAAACGGTCTGTCACTGCTTGCATATTCGCTACTGCAGTCGGTGTTGCTCCCATACCAAATCCACAGAATCCACCAGCTAAAACTGCAGCGTCATAATCTTTACCCATTACACGAAAGACCACAAAAACTGCAAATAAAACTAGCAATACAGCTTGTACACTTAAAATAACAATTAAAGGAATCGCTAAATCTTTAATCATCCATAATTCAAGACTCAGTAACGCCATCGCTAAAAACAACGATAACGATACATTGCCAAAGACGTCTACACTGCGATCAAAAATCGTCACTTTAAAGAATTTTGTTAACACATTACGCACCACAACCCCTGATGCCAATGCCCACACGAAAGTTGGAATAACAAAGTTCGAGTCACCAAAGTGTTCCGCCATAAAGTTCGATAAAAATGAAGCACTAGCCAAACAAATAGCAAATAAAGCCAATGTTTCCACTGCTGAATCAGCAGTAATAATACGTTGCTGTTGCGGCTGTTCAAAAACAATTTTAGGCCCGACTTCAACGCTCTCCGTTGTATTTTGAGCATGCTCCGGAATGGTTACTTTCTTCATCAGGCGACGCGCTACGGGACCACCAATTAAACCACCGCAAACCAGTCCGAAAGTAGCACAGGCCATGCCTAAAACGACAGCGCCTTGAATGCCAAAATCACTTTCAAAGATCTGCCCCCAACCCGCTGCGGTACCATGTCCACCGACTAAAGTCATTGAGCCTGTAATCAGTCCTGTTAACGGTGGTAAACCGAGTAAGCTCGCTAAACTGATCCCGACAATATTTTGCACCACAATAAAACCAGCAACGATTGAGGTAAACAAAACCAACGGGAGTCCACCAGACTTTAAGCGCTTAAAGTCCGCACTTAAACCAATCGAAGCAAAAAACATCAGCATAAAGCCATCTTGCAGACCTTTTTCAATCTGAATAGAAAAACCATTGATCTGATGAAAAATTAAAACCAATAAAGCAGCAATTAAACCACCTACAACAGGTTCAGGAATATTAAACTTAGCTAAAACAGCAATACGCTTTACTAAAACTCGCCCAACCAGTAATACCACTGTGGCAGCAATTAAGGTGTAATAACTGTTCAAAACCACAACAAAATTCTCGCTCATAAAGACTCCGTACTGGTGCAGTGCAACACTGCTCAGATCCGTTTTATAAATTAATCACACCTTATAGCTCGGTCAGATTAAAGTATGTCTGGTTCAAGGCCGCTCAGCTTAAGTGCCAATGCTACAAGTGTGAACCTTTAATTGTCTCAAGAGCATCAACACACCCTAACTTGGTTAAAAAACAACCATTCAGGGCTGATTACAGCTCCACTTCTAGTTAATGTACAGCATTAAATGCTGTAAACCACCCCAAAATTTCATCCCAAAATGGCTGCGCCACCGGACGAAAATACCCCATATGGCCAATCGCACCGAATTTAAGATTCAATTCTTTAGGGTCAACATCACGTCGAATGACCTGAGCACCACTGTAAAACTGCATAAATGCATCACGGGATCTTGGCAGTGCCCACAGATCATCAAGGGCCACTGCTGCGGTGATTTCTGTGCGCACTTGGGCAAACTGTTGCTTTCTAGTTTCTCGAACTAAAGGATCGTCAAAAAAATAATAGGGCATCCCACACCAGCGCTTCCATTGTCGATATACACCCAAAGGCATATCTTCGCCCATACCTAACATTTTCCATGGTAAATACCCTTTCCAAGCCACCAACGGTGGAAAAACCACACTCCACATTAACTGTACTTTTAAACGTTCTGCTAATGGCATCCAACCATACCAACCTGAACCTGTGCCTACAGTAAAGCAACGACTGACCTTATCGTGATTTGGCAGCAAGCCTAAAGCATGCCCACCATAAGAATGTCCAACTAAGAATAACGGGTGCTCATCGCAGTGCATGTAATCCACCACTGCCGCTAAATCTAACTGCCCCCAATCTGCAAAATCCATCTCAAAATCTTTCAGGTTTCGAGGAGCTGATAGACCCACACCACGGTAATCAAAGGTCAACACGGTAAAACCTTGACGACTCGCGTACTCAGCAAAACGGCGATAAAAACGCTGTGCAACACCCGTCGCATTTGCCACTATGAGATGACCTTTCAACTCACTTTGGGCCTCATACAGTAAGGCCTGAAGGGGATAGCCATCAGCCGCTGATATCGTCAGCGCTTGCACGAACTGGCTCATAAAAACTCCTTATTTTTATTATTGAAAAAGTCTAGACCGCTATTTTTGTACTTATGAGTCTATTAATTCACTGAGAAAAATCCCATTCTTTACTGACCTCTTAACAATTCTTTACAAAGCAGTTTTATCTAGACAAAAAAAAGCCAGCGTTCACGCGCTGGCTTAGAGGGCTAAAAAATACACTTAAAGTAAGTAGCTGATTGCCACCACAGCAAGAAAACCTACACTATAAGCCATGAGCAAATAACCAAAATAACGCAAGTAAGCAATAAAGCTCAGCGCTGGAATTTTACTCATAGCAACCACACCGGCAGCAGAACCGATCGCCAATAACGATCCCCCCACACCCACAGAGTAGGTTAGGGTCAACCATTCACCTTTACTCATTTCAATACCGGACTTTAGTAAAGCAGCAGTCAAAGGCACGTTATCAATTAAGGCCGAGAATAAACCGACTGAATAGTTAGCCACGATGACAGGAAGCTTCTCATATAGAGTAGGGAAGTGCTCTAATACATTCAGCTCTTTCAGCATCCCCACCAACAGTAAGACCCCCAAGAAAAACAAAAGGGTATCGAACTCAATTTTACGTACATACTCTAATATCGGCTCATCTTTATTGAGAAAGTGCACCGCCATAAACATCAGAGCTAAGCCAAACAAGAAAGACAAAACCGGTGGTATACCAAAAGCCACATTCGCCGCGATGGTGCCAATAATAGTAGCTAAAAATAGCCCAGCGATAATGCGGTCACCCGTCGGAATAATAACCTCACGTTTGACTAAAACGACTTGCCCTTTAAGCGACCAAGACAAAGCAAACGAAAGAAACAGGACTGCCGTCAGCGCCGGTAAACTTAACAAAATCAAATCTGCAATTTTTACTTTGCCTGCCAAGAAGATCATCAAGGTGGTCACATCACCAGTAATCAAAGCAGCCCCCCCTGAATTCACTGCAAAGACCACTAAAACAATGTAACGCAGTAGCTTATCCGTACTCAGATTTAAACTCACAAGCACAGTAATACAAACCAGCGTGGCAGTAATATTATCGGCCATAGAAGAGAAAGCAAAAGCAAACAGTCCAGTGACCAACATTAAACGTCGCTCGCTCATATGAGTGGGCATTAAACGATTCACAATGCCATCAATAACGCCTTTATGTGAGACATAAGCAACAAAAGTCATGGCTGCCATTAGAAACAACCAAAGCGTAGCAATTTCAAGTAGGTTTTCATTGAGTGAATGCATCAACTCAGGTGTAGTAAACCCGTTCGGTGGGGCAATGAAGTACAGCACCCACACCAAGGTGCCGAAAAATAATGTTGTCTTGGCTTTATCAATTTTAGTGAAGTCTTCAACCACAATCGATAAAAAACCCAAAAATGATAGAACCAGTAAAGCCGTTTCCATTTCAGTCACCAGCATGCCAATCAATAAAGGTGAAAAAGTGTAGTCCTTTTTCAGATGAAAAACGCATATCTAGGAGACAATATTTTACCAAAATCGCAAAAAGCCTCGTGTTTTATTGCGAGGATGGATCGCAGACGCAAAACATTCTCGCGGTCGAATATGGCCGTTCAGCCGCAGGAGTCCGCTTTCTTTAGGTCAGGGAGGGTGTCAAGGTAACCATAGGCGAGCACGCTGTACCACATCATCTATGGAGCTATCCATCTGCTCTTGTACGATGTACATCATGCGCCTAGCCTAAATTTAGAAGTTGCTATTTAGGCTCGCCGGCATCCTTAGCCAGCTGCTCTGCTTTGGCTTTTAACTCGGCTTGCTCAGCACGCCACACATCCATTTCATCATAATAGATATCCCACACACAGGGGGAACATTCGCTTTGGCAGCACTCATAATCTTCTGGTGGTGTTGGTTTCTCGCTCATTGCTATTCTACTCCGATTAATCAAGTGACAAGCCACCCAAACTTCAGTGCTTAAGTAAACTTGTTATTTTAGCGCAATCATGAATAACTTGGCAGTCTTCCTAGATTGATCTACTTTAGTGTCATCAATATGACTGAATATGGGGAGAAAATTGCCCAACAACCCTTGCTGAACGTACACCGCTGAGCTTTAAAATATTCTTTCAGAACTCGGTGATCCCCTTACAATCGCTTGAACGCAAGGAGCTTATATGCCAGCTTCATCTTTACTTCATATCGAGTTTGACACTACTGAAACTGATTTTGCCGCTATTTTAGTGGCGCGCAGTAAACAAGGTGTTTGTGCAATTTTACTAGGCGATTCTGTAGCGGACTTGTATACGGATTTAGCACAGCGTTTTCCTAAAGCACAGTTGCAAAACAATACTCAAGGCCTCGCAGCACTGTTAAAAAACCTAACTAACTTTTTAGAAAACCCACAAACGCCCTTAAATTTTCGTTTAGATATTCAGGGTAGTGCCTTTCAACAACAGGTGTGGTCGGTTTTGCGCAGTATCCCAGTAGGACATACACTAAGTTATACCGATGTAGCAGAGCTACTACATAAACCTTCAGCAGTGCGTGCGGTAGCGAATGCTTGCGCAGCTAATCCATTGGCATTAGCGATTCCTTGTCACCGTATTTTACGAGCCGATGGCAGTATTTCTGGCTACCGATGGGGTGTAGAACGTAAACGTGAGTTATTGGCTCGCGAGCAACTGGCTTGTTCTTGACTCTAACCTAACCTTGAACCCAGTGGGAACGTCACTCTAGACTGCTGAAACTGATGTACTGTAGATGGAACTACTTTTCTCGTGGAGCATAGGCAAAAACATCAGAAAGCATTTGTTCTTCCTGCATACCAGCTGCCACTAAGGCGTCCAATGTCGCGTAAACCATGGCTGGAGAACCACTGACAATCACGCGATAGTCCGATAGATGTTCAATATCACTGCACACTGCTTCATAAAGCAAACCAGTGCGTCCCTCCCAACCACTATCCTCACTGACAATCTGGTGAAAATGAACATTGGGCATGGCTGTCCAATCTGAACATTTTGTTAGAGTGTAAAAGTCATCAGCAACCCGTGCACCCCAGTAAATATGAATCGGCAAACGAAAATCGCGCGCACGACAATCTTCAATAATACTCTGCACTTGAGCCATCCCTGTACCAGCTGCAATGAGTAATAACGGACGCTCATCAGCGCCTGACAAATGCACGGCCCCCAGAGGCATTTGCACTTGGGCTACCCCATCTTTCTGCAGCTGCTGCAAAAGCGCCACTGGAGCTGCATCACGGGCTAAAATATGTAGCTCTAAATCACGGCCCTGCTGTGGAGCAGAAGCAATCGAAAAAGCACTCCACTGACCATTTTCCCGTTCTAGCAACATATATTGACCTGCATGATAAGCAACCATCTGCTCTTCAGGTAAACGCAAATGAACAGAAAAGACATCAGCACCTAAAGGTGTGACACTGACCAATTGGCATGCCACTTTAATTGTTGGCAACACCTCAATATCATGCTCTGAAGGCGATAATGTGACAGTCATGCGTAACCTATTTCCTTTATATACATTGCTCAGCAATCCATAGATCGCTGCTTTTAATCGATGCCCAACTCAGACCACATCGCGTCCACTCGTGCTTTTACACCGGGATCTTGCTCGATCACACGACCCCATTCTCGATCTGTTTCGCTCGGCCACTTGTTGGTTGCATCCAACCCCATTTTGCTACCTAAACCAGAAACAGGAGAGGCAAAATCTAAATAATCAATTGGCGTATTATCGATTAATACTGTGTCACGGCTTGGATCCATACGTGTGGTAATTGCCCAAATCACATCATTCCAATCCCGTGCATTGACATCATCATCAGTGACAATAACAAATTTAGTGTACATAAATTGACGTAAGAAGCTCCAGACGCCGAGCATCACACGCTTCGCGTGACCTGGGTATTGCTTCTTAATGGTAACCACCGCCATACGGTAAGAACAACCTTCTGGTGGTAAGTAAAAATCGATAATTTCTGGAAATTGCTTTTGCAGTATCGGCACAAAAACTTCATTCAGTGCCACACCTAAAATAGCAGGCTCATCCGGTGGGCGGCCTGTATATGTACTGTGGTAAATCGCATCTTGACGCTGTGTAATACGTTCAACGGTAAATACAGGGAAACTATCAATCTCATTATAGTAGCCCGTATGGTCACCATAAGGACCTTCATCCGCCATTTCACCAGGATAAATATGGCCTTCTAAAACAATTTCTGCACTAGCAGGCACCTGTAAATCACTGCCAATAGCCTTTACGAGCTCAGTACGTGAACCACGTAACAAACCGGCAAAAGCATACTCAGACAAAGTATCAGGCACGGGCGTTACAGCGCCTAAAATAGTGGCAGGGTCAGCACCTAAAGCCACAGCAACAGGGTAGGGGCGGCCTGGGTATTTTTCGCACCACTCACGAAAATCTAAAGCACCACCTCGGTGACTGAGCCAACGCATAATTACTTTGTTGCGACCCAGTACTTGTTGACGATAAATACCTAAGTTTTGCCGTTCTTTATTAGGCCCTTTAGTGATAGTTAAGCCCCAAGTAATCAAAGGTGCGGCATCACCTGGCCAACAGGTTTGAATGGGCAAGGAAGTAAGGTCGACATCCTCACCTTCGATGATCACTGCTTGGCAGGCCGCATCTTTACGCACTTTAGGGGCCATGGCCAAGACTTTTTTAAACATCGGAAGCTTGTTCCAAGCATCCTTAAAGCCTTTAGGGGGCTCAGGCTCTTTTAAAGCAGCCAATAGCTTACCAATCTCACGCAACTCACTGGTACTCTCAGCGCCCATACCTAAAGCCACGCGTTCAGGTGTACCGAATAAGTTACCCAACACTGGCATGGAAAAACCCGTAGGATTTTCAAACAGCAAAGCAGGACCGCCTTTACGCAAGGTACGATCACAAATTTCTGTCATTTCTAAAATAGGGGAGACGGAGGCTTGAACGCGCTTGAGCTCACCACGCTGCTCAAGGCCGCGGATGAAGTCTCGAAGATCAGTATATTGCATGATGTTATCCGTAGCAGATCAAGCACTGGGCTGGACGGGCGTAAGTGCGTTATCCAGCCCATGGCTTTGATACTAAACGTGGGTTATTTACTGCGCTTCATTGACATGAAAAACTCTTCGTTAGTTTTCGTATCTTTAAGCTTATCCAGCAAAAACTCAATGGCTGCAGTTTCATCCATAGGATGCAACAACTTGCGTAAAATCCACATACGCTGCAACTCATCATCAGTGGTTAAGAGTTCTTCACGGCGAGTTCCCGAGCGATTTATATTGATCGCAGGGAATACACGCTTCTCCGCAATACGGCGCTCCAGTTGCAGCTCCATATTACCGGTTCCTTTAAACTCTTCGTAAATCACTTCATCCATTTTTGAGCCGGTCTCAACCAGAGCGGTAGCAATGATGGTTAAAGAACCGCCTTCTTCAATATTACGTGCTGCACCAAAGAAACGTTTCGGTTTTTCTAACGCATGGGCGTCCACACCACCGGTTAATACTTTACCGGAACTAGGGATAACCGTGTTGTAAGCACGGGCCAAACGAGTAATGGAGTCCAGTAAAATCACGACATCTTTTTTGTGCTCAACTAAACGCTTAGCTTTTTCAATGACCATTTCCGCCACTTGCACGTGACGAGTTGGTGGCTCATCGAAAGTGGAAGCCACCACTTCGCCGCGTACAGTACGCTGCATTTCGGTCACTTCTTCAGGGCGCTCATCGATCAGCAAAACAATTAAATGGCACTCTGGATTATTGCGTGTGATATTCGACGCAATGTTCTGCAACATAATCGTTTTACCGGCTTTCGGCGGCGCCACAATTAAACCACGCTGACCTTTACCAATAGGTGCAGCTAAATCTATCACTCGCCCCGTCAAATCCTCGGTTGAGCCGTTACCAATTTCCATCAGTAAACGTTTATTCGGGAACAGAGGGGTTAAGTTTTCGAAAAGAATTTTATTACGGGCGTTTTCAGGACGATCAAAATTAATACCGTCCACTTTTAACAAAGCAAAATAACGCTCACCATCTTTAGGTGGACGAATTTTGCCCGTAATTGTATCGCCTGTTCTTAAGTTAAAACGACGAATTTGACTCGGTGATACATAAATATCATCCGGACCAGCAAGGTATGAAGAGTCTGCTGAGCGTAAAAAGCCAAAGCCATCTTGTAAAATTTCGAGTACACCGTCACCAGTAATTTCTTCACCACCGCGCGCATGGCGCTTTAGGAGTGAAAAAATAATATCTTGCTTGCGCGAACGAGCCATGTTGTCTAGGCCCATTTGTTCAGCCATTTCTAGCAATTCGGCAACGGGTTTTTGTTTTAATTCGGTCAGATTCATAGGGAATGACGATGATATAATTTAGAGGGAATGAGTAAGCACTTAGCTTGAGAGGCGCACCGTGAGGAGAACAGCTATTTGGGTGTTCAGAGCCGTATAAGATATCGGCGACGGTATGCAGACTTGTGGTTCTTGTGACTGCAACGGCTTAGCGCTACAAATGTGGAATCTACCACTTGCAAGGGCGTGCGTCTAGTGCACACTGTAAGAAAGTACGCACTAGACGTTAGCGTGTGAGCGATTAACGCTAAATTAGATATGACTTTCCAAGAAAGCCACTAATTGTGTTTTGGATAATGCGCCAACTTTAGTTGCCTCTACGTTACCGTTTTTAAACAACATTAACGTAGGGATACCACGTACACCATACTTTGGCGGTGTTGCTTGGTTGTCATCAATATTGAGCTTGCAAATTTTAACTTTGCCAACAAACTCAGCTGCAACATCTTCTAAAACTGGAGCAATCATCTTGCAAGGACCACACCATTCTGCCCAGTAATCAACTAAAACCGGACCCTCAGCTTGCAATACATCTTCATCAAAACTTGAATCGCTAATATTTATAATGTGATCGCTCATGAAACCTCTCCGTAAAGGCGGATGCAAATTAAATTATCCTGACAATCATAGCCCGACTTAACAGTTAACGAAAGTAACCAAGTACCACCCTGTAATATTTTTGCTGCTTTTTTGTCTCTATCTCACCACAAATGATTTAAAATTGGCGAATCCTTCTCAACATGGCAGGATAGCCCCATTACTACTATTGGAATTGCGGCATGCCCAACTCTGCTCCTAAACACTTCCCAATCATTGCAGCCATTGACCTAGGGTCTAATAGTTTCCACATGGTCCTCGCTAAAACAGACCAACGGGAAATCCGTATTCTTGAGCGCATGGGTGAAAGGGTACAACTGGCGGCAGGCATAAACGACCAGCTTGAACTACAAGCAGATGCTATGGAACGAGGGTTGGCGTGTTTACGACGTTTTGCTCAACTCATTCATGGTTTGCCTCAAGGCGCAGTACGTATCGTTGGAACTAGCTCACTCCGTGTTGCCCACAACCGCAATACCTTTATCCAACACGCTGAAGCAATTTTAGGACACGACGTTGATGTCATCTCAGGTCGTGAAGAAGCACGCCTTATTTATTTAGGGGTTTCCCATTCTTTAGCGGATACTCCGGGCAAACGTTTAGTCGTGGATATCGGTGGTGGCAGCACCGAATTTATTATTGGTCAACAGTTTGAGTCTCAATTACGGGGCAGTCTACAAATGGGCTGTGTCAGCTTCACTCAACGTTTTTTTAAAGATGGCAAAGTAACCACTGCACGCTATGCACAAGCTTATACAGCAGCACGCCTAGAACTGATGGAACTGGAGCAAAGTCTACGCCGACTAGGCTGGAACGACACTGTTGGTGCTTCTGGCACCATTCGTTCGATCGGCCAAGCTCTAGGAGCTGCCGGTCAAACCAATGGTGAAATCACTAGCGCAGGCCTTACGTGGTTAAAAAATGAAGTTATAAAAGTGGGGGACATCAGCAAAATCGACATGCCTGGTGTAAAACCAGAACGCAGTGCGATTTTGCCTGCAGGTTTAGCCATTATGGAAGCCATTTTTGATGCTTTAGAACTTAAGCACATGACACCCTGTGATGGTGCTTTACGTGAGGGCGTCCTCTATGACTTACTGGGTCGCCATCAACATGAAGATGTCCGTGAACGTTCAATCCAGTCTCTCATGGAACGCAGCCATGTTGACGTCGAACATGCCCACCGAGTTGAATGTAATGCTTTGCAGGCTCTAGAGCAGGTCGCTGACACTTGGCAGCTTAAAGATGAATGGTATAGCGATCTATTAAGTTGGGCTGCGCGCGTACATGAAGTGGGGTTAGATATTGCTCATTACCACTTCCATAAGCACGGGGCTTATTTAGTCGAGCATTCAGACCTCGCTGGTTTCTCTCGCCAAGAACAACAAATGTTAGCTCTATTGGTTCGTGGTCACCGCCGTAATATCCCAAAAGACCGCTTCTTTAATGAGTTTGCCGAAGATGCACAGGCATTATTAAGACTCTGCATTTTGCTACGCTTTTCCATCCTCTTGCACCACATCCGCGGCTCACAAGAGATTCCAGAACTTGAATTAACCGCAAAAGAAAGCAGTCTGCATATTCGCTTTCCTAAAGACTGGTTAAAGAATAACCCTCTAACAGCAGCTGACTTTGAAAAAGAAGCAAGCTGGCTTGAGCGAATCAATTACACTTTAACTGCAGAATAAGAGTTGCTAATACTGATCAGTCGATTTGTTCTGACTTTTCCAGTGCTTTAAATCCACCACATTACTGTGGATTTGAAGCTTAGATGAAGGTGTATGGCTTACTACTGCCTCCTTATCTGTTTGACATCCTCCCCGACCTAAAGGACGGGGATTCCTACTGCTAGACGACCATGCCCGGCCGCGAGAATGTTACGTGCCGCGTTGATATCGCGATCGTGGGTGACACCACACCCACTGCACGTCCATTCTCTTATTCCAAGTCCTGCGATACCTTTCGGCCTCGATTCGGGCAAGCTGCCGCAACTCGAACAGGTTTGGGTGGTGTATGCCTCGTCAATTTCCTTAAAAACAATGCCTGCGTGAGCGCATTTATAGTCCAGCATTGTTTTTAATTGACCCCAGCCAGCGTCCAACACTGACTTGGCCATCGTGGTTTTAACGAGTTTTAAACTACTGACATTACCGACATAGATTTCACCGCAGCGATTGACTAGCTTACGGCTGAACTTGTGCAATGCGTCTTTTCTACGGTTAGCGATTTTCGCATGAATGGTTTTGACTTGGGTTTTATTTCTGGCTCGTTGCGCTATGGCTAATTTTTCCTCAAGGCCACGATAGAAGCGGCCCGCTTCCAGCTTGGTGCCGTCCGAGCAGGTGGCTGTATCAGTTAAGCCAAGATCAATACCGATGCGGTCTTGGCCTTTGGTTGGTTCGATCTCCATATCAACCACAACATTGAAGTACCAGCGGCCACGGGCATCTTCATTGAAACTGGCCGAGCGAAACTTGTATTGGTTCAAGCCGTAGCTGTCCCAGACCTTAAAATAGTGGCCGTTGTGGTAGACCTGCCCGTTTTTCCATTGAGCTGCACCTGTATTGACGGGTATCCAGCCCAGTGAGCGGCGTACACCGCCTGATTTGCGCCAGTTCAGCCGCACTTTCTTAAACTGCTTGCGGCGTGTGACATACTCACCTGCAATGCACTGTAAGGTTTGGCTGTGCAGGCCAAGCTCTCTACCTGCGCCCTTTGTGTAGGGATGCATATCATACGCAGACAAAAACACACCACGCTCTTTAATCGAGCGTTGACTTAATTCATTGACAAAGTTCCAGACGAAATTGACGCTGCGAGCCATGCGATTTAGCAGTGGCGTATGCCTGTCTCGTACTCGGACTTTTAATGTTTTGGTGTGCTTTATCATGCTGTATACAATACCAGTACCAACCTATACTGCAAAAACTTTAGCAGCCTGTTAAGGGGTTAAGGGGCTGCTTAAGCAGCCCTCGCTATCCATCCATCCCCGCACTAAAAGTACGAGGTCTTACGCGACTTTGATAAGGATCTGGGTAAGCTTGCAATTCAATTTTACCCAAATACCGTCCAAACATCGCTACAGTGCCATTTAGCCGCTCTTGACTGGTCACAGTAAATTCAAAGCCGTACATGCGAGCTATGCGTTTTCGCCCTTTACCATCCAAGATAAAACGCCACCCCTTTAAGGCTACATTGCCATCCAACAATTGCACACCCATCTTTTTACAATGCTGGGTAGCAAACCATAAAGCTCGCTCACGTACTCCATGACCACGCCAAAGCCATGCAATCATTGCAACAACCAATAACCATGCAACCAATTCCCCGAGTGTTATCATAATGCACCATCAAAATTGTGTTTTTATCCTGCAAACCTAAACTGAGTTATCCCCAGGCAAAGCAATTTATTTTTACCAGCCTGTGGATAACTTTATCTCTGGCAGCTACAATAGCAGGTCGTATTCTTTATGTTCTACTTGAGGGATCTCTGTGTCTGTCGAACTTTGGCTACAGTCTGTCGACTTTTTACGCGATGAACTGCCGGCTCAGCATTTCAACACCTGGATCCGTCCATTACAAGTTGAAGCCATCGGTGATGAATTGCATATTTTTGCACCGAATCGGTTTGTATTAGATTGGGTCAACGATAAATATATCAATCGTATTCTCGAGCTTATGGCCGAGCGTAATAATGGTAATGCGCCATCTATTGCTCTACAGATCGGCAGTAAAGGTAAAGGGCGAGTCGCAGCAACAACGCCAGCGAACTCACGCCCAGCAGTCAGCACACCGGTACATAACCCTGCACCAACACCACTGCCGGCACAAGAGCCTGTGATGCAAAATACACCTGTGCCTGAAAGCAACCAACCTATGTTAGGTGTCCAACCAGAAACAGGTGCATCATCCAAAAATACCATTAAACATGTCAGCGCCTTAAACCGCTCTTTTACCTTTGACAGTTTTGTTGAAGGCAAATCCAACCAACTGGCACGCGCTGCTGCTTGGCAGGTAGCAGACAACCCTAAGCATGGTTACAACCCGCTATTTTTATACGGTGGTGTCGGTTTAGGTAAAACACACTTAATGCATGCTGTGGGTAATCATTTATTGAAGAAAAACCCCAACGCTAAAGTGATTTATTTGCACTCTGAGCGCTTTGTTGCCGACATGGTTCGTGCATTGCAAAACAACGCTATTAATGAGTTTAAAAACTACTACCGCTCAGTAGATGCACTGCTGATTGATGATATTCAGTTTTTTGCCAAAAAAGAGCGCTCACAGGAAGAATTTTTCCATACCTTTAATGCATTACTAGAAGGTAACCAGCAAGTTATTCTCACCAGTGACCGCTATCCCAAAGAAATTGATGGTTTAGAAGAACGCCTAAAGTCACGCTTTGGCTGGGGCTTAACCGTTGCGGTTGAACCACCAGAGCTGGAAACTCGTGTAGCTATTTTAATGAAGAAAGCTGAGCAGAGTAGGGTGCAACTCCCGCACGACTGTGCTTTCTTTATTGCTCAACGTATTCGTTCCAACGTGCGTGAGTTAGAAGGTGCTTTAAAGCGAGTGATTGCTCACTCACACTTTACTAACGAACCTATCACTGTTGAGCTAATTCAAGAGTCATTAAAAGATCTATTAGCTCTACAAGATAAACTTGTCAGTATTGATAATATTCAACGCACAGTTGCTGAATATTACAAAATCAAAATCTCCGATATCTTATCAAAACGTCGATCACGCTCAGTCGCTCGTCCACGCCAAGTAGCGATGGCCCTAGCGAAAGAAATTACCAATCACAGCTTGCCAGAAATTGGTGACGCTTTTGGTGGCCGTGACCATACAACAGTTTTACATGCTTGCCGCAAAATTGCCGAGCTGTGCGAAACCGATGCCGATATCCGAGAAGATTATAAAAACCTACTGCGCACGTTAACTACCTAACAGCAGTGCCAGCATATTTAAGCAAGGATCTAACCATGCACTTCACCATCCAACGCGAAGCTTTGTTAAAACCGCTGCAACTGGTGGCCGGTGTTGTTGAACGCAAGCAAACCATGCCTGTGTTATCCAACGTACTGCTCGTCATTGAAGATCAGAATCTATCCATGACCGGTACTGACACCGAAGTCGAACTGGTTGCACGCATCACCTTAGAAGAGCCAGCTCAATCAGGCGAAATTACTGTGCCAGCACGCAAGCTGATGGATATCTGTAAAAACTTGCCTACTGATGCTCTGATTGACTTTCAGGTCGACGATCAAAAGGTTCTCATTAAAGCTGGCCGTAGCCGCTTTACCTTAACCACTTTGCCTGCCTCCGACTTCCCCTCCTCAGAAGAGGCGCCAGGCTCTCTCACTTTCAGCTTAAAACAAGGCCATTTACGCCACTTGATTGAACGCACCAGTTTTGCCATGGCGCAACAAGACGTCCGTTATTACCTCAACGGTTTGTTACTTGAAGCGCAACAAGGCTTACTGCGTGCTGTCGCTACAGACGGGCACCGCTTAGCACTCTGTTCTGTATCAGCCCCCATCGAGGAAAGTATCAAACACCAAGTGATCGTTCCACGAAAAGGTGTGTTAGAACTTGCCCGCTTAATGAATGATGACAACGCTGATGTCAATGTAGTATTCGGTAGCAATTACATTCGTGCAACGACAGCTGAATTTACTTTTATCTCTAAACTGGTCGATGGGAAATTCCCTGACTATGAGCGTGTATTACCGCGAGGAGGGGATAAGACAGTTATCGCTGACCGTCAAAATCTACGCGAAGCACTCAACCGTGCATCTATTCTATCGAACGAAAAATATCGCGGTATTCGCTGGCAACTTGAGTCTGGCCTGTTGAAAATTCAAGCCAACAACCCAGAGCAAGAAGTGGCAGAAGATGAAGTATCTGTGGATTACTCCGGCGATGACTTAGAAATCGGCTTTAACGTCACCTATTTACTTGATGTTTTAAGTGCCACCACATCAGAGCAGATCAGTATTATTCTCTCTGACTCCAACAGCAGTGCGCTCATCCAAGAAGCTGACAACGAAAGTGCCTCCTACGTTGTTATGCCGATGCGCCTGTAACTCGACGTTCATTCGATGGCTATTAGCCAATTGCAAATCACCGGCATTCGCAACTTGCAGCCGGTGACTTTGCACGCCTCTGCGCGCATTAATATTCTTCATGGCGATAACGGTAGTGGTAAAACCAGCGTCCTTGAGGCGATTCACCTACTTGCCATGGCGCGCTCCTTTCGCAGTACACGCCTACAACCTATGATCCAACATGAACGCGCTAGCTGCACTGTCTTTGCACAGATTGAACATACTGACGGCAGTCAAACAAGCCTAGGTATCAGTCGTGATAGACAATCTGAATTGCGCATCCGCATTAATGGTCAAAATGCCCGTAGCGCTGCTCAGTTAGCCCAGTTATTACCTTTACAATTAATTAACCCCGATAGTTTCCGTTTACTGGAGGGTGCCCCAAAAATGCGGCGCCAATTTTTAGACTGGGGTGTGTTCCACGTGGAACATCAGTTTATTTCTGCCTGGCAACGTCTACAGACTAGCCTTAAGCAAAGAAATTCATACTTACGGCATGGTATAATGGACAGCTCAATTATTGCGGCATGGGATCACGAGTTATGCTTGGCCAGTAATGAAATTGACCAACTACGCCGCGCTTATATTACTCAGTTGAAACCTGTTTTTGAAAAAACACTCGCCAAACTACTGAACTTACCCAGCCTAACTCTGAGCTACTTCCGTGGTTGGGATAAAAACAGTGATTTACAGGAAGTACTGGACAGGAATCTGGAGCGCGATAAGGCTCTAGGTTATACCCAAGCGGGACCACAACGAGCCGACTTGCGAGTGCGTATAGAAAAAAATAATGCTGTCGATATTTTGTCGAGAGGACAGCAAAAATTGGTTATTTGTGCACTAAGAATTGCTCAAGGTTATTTACTCTCACAAGCACGACGCAATGAATGCATCTACCTTGTCGATGACCTACCTTCTGAGCTTGATGAGCAGCATCGAAGCGCACTGTGCCAATTGCTAGATGAGTTAGAATGTCAGGTGTTTATCACCTGCGTAGATAAACAATTAATGAGTTCAGGCTGGCGAACGGATACACCAGTCTCTTTGTTCCACGTGGAACAAGGTCAAATTACACCATCGGGAGTGACCGCATGAGCGAAGAACAATCGTACGATTCCAGTAGTATTAAAGTCCTGAAGGGGCTGGATGCAGTACGCAAACGCCCTGGCATGTATATCGGCGATACTGATGACGGCACCGGGCTACATCACATGGTTTTTGAAACCGTGGACAACTCCATCGACGAGGCCTTAGCCGGCCATTGCGATGAGATCACTATTACCATTCACCCAGACGAATCGATCACCGTCCAAGATAACGGCCGCGGCATCCCAGTCGATATTCACGAAGAGGAAGGGGTATCCGCTGCCGAAGTAATTATGACGGTACTGCATGCTGGTGGTAAATTTGACGATAACAGCTATAAAGTATCGGGCGGACTCCACGGTGTAGGTATCTCGGTAGTTAACGCCTTATCGCGTGAGTTGGTTATGACCATTCGCCGTCAAGGCAAAGTATGGGAGCAAACCTATCATCATGGCGTACCTCAAGCTCCTATGAGTGCAGTGGGCGATACGGAACAAACAGGTACACGTATTCACTTTAAGCCCTCACCTGAGACCTTTGCTAATATTCACTTTAGCTGGGAAATTTTGGCGAAGCGTTTACGTGAACTGTCCTTCCTCAATTCTGGAGTCGGCATTCATTTAAAGGATGAGCGCACCGGTAAAGAAGAGCTCTTTAAGTATGAAGGCGGCTTAAAAGCTTTTGTTGAATATTTAAACACCAATAAAACTACAATCAACGAAATCTTTCACTTCTCCACCCAACGTGAAGAAGACGGTATTGGTGTAGAAGTTGCCATGCAGTGGAACGATGGCTTTAATGAAAACTTGCAGTGCTACACTAATAACATTCCGCAGCGGGATGGTGGTACTCATTTGGCGGGATTCCGTAGCGCCTTAACCCGTCATTTGAACAACTACATTGAAGCTGAAGGCTTAGGCAAACGCGACAAAGTTAATACCACTGGTGACGATGCCCGTGAAGGCCTAACTGCAATTGTTTCCGTTAAAGTGCCAGACCCTAAGTTCAGTTCGCAAACGAAAGAAAAACTGGTTTCCTCTGAAGTTAAAACAGCAGTAGAACAAGAGATGGGGAAATACCTTTCTGACTACCTGTTAGAAAACCCAGCGGAAGCTAAAGCTATCGTTGCGAAAATGATTGATGCCGCACGCGCCCGTGAAGCAGCCCGTAAAGCACGTGAAATGACACGTCGTAAGGGTGCTTTAGACATAGCAGGATTGCCAGGTAAATTAGCTGACTGCCAAGAAAAAGACCCTGCTCTCTCTGAACTCTACATTGTGGAAGGAGACTCAGCTGGCGGCTCAGCCAAGCAGGGCCGTGACCGTAAAACACAAGCGATTCTCCCCCTCAAAGGTAAGATTCTAAACGTAGAAAAAGCTCGTTTTGATCGCATGATCTCATCCCAAGAAGTGGGTACGCTGATTACTGCACTGGGCTGCGGCATTGGTCGCGAAGAGTACAATATCGACAAACTACGCTACCACAACATCATCATCATGACGGATGCTGACGTGGATGGCTCGCATATTCGTACACTCTTATTAACCTTCTTCTTCCGCCAGTTACCGGAGCTCATTGAGCGCGGCTACATTTATATTGCTCAGCCACCGCTGTACAAAGTTAAGCGTGGCAAACAAGAGCAATACATTAAGGATGATGAGGCTATGGATGAATACCTCACCAATGCTGCTTTAGAGGATGCCAGCCTACACGTTAATGCAAGCGCACCTGGTCTATCGGGCGCAGCACTCGAAGAGCTCGTCGGTGAATACCGTACTGTGCAGAAGACTCTTGATCGTCTGTCTCGCTTATATCCAAAAGAGATTACTGAACACTTTATCTACCTAGATCGTGTTGAACCAGAGCAATTAACAGATAAGGTAGCCATGCAAGCCTGGTTAGAAACACTACAAACACGCATGGATAATGTTGAAAAATCAGGCGAGGTGTATACCGTAGGTCTGCGTCACGACAGCGAAAGAAATTACTGGCTGCCAGACATCCAAATTAAGGCCCATGGATTAACAAACCATATATTATTCAATCACGACTTCTTCTCCAGTAACGATTACCGCACTGTAACAGAGCTTGGTAATAAACTGGATAACCTGCTCGAAGATGATGCATATGTCATGCGAGGGGAGCGCAAAAAAGAAGTGCGCACCTTTACTGAAGCGCTCGATTGGTTGTTGGCTGAAGGCAGCCGTCGCTTAAGTGTACAACGCTATAAAGGGCTTGGGGAGATGAACCCAGAGCAACTCTGGGAGACTACAATGGATCCAAGTCAACGCCGTATGCTACAAGTGACCATTGATGACGCGATTGCTGCAGATCAAATCTTTAACACTTTAATGGGTGATCATGTGGAGCCACGCCGTGCCTTTATTGAGGATAACGCATTAGCAGTATCTAACTTGGATTTCTAAAGCTTTAGTTTTCTGTTAGAAGTAATCGTCGCATCCGCATGGGTGCGGCGATTTTTTTTACCTACAAAAACCTAAAAACTCATAATTTACTTTTGTTCCACGTGGAACATTTTTCCGATCTAAAAGGCTATACCGGAGAACTATAGTGGACTGTTCCACGTGGAACACTCTACATTTATCTTCACATAAATGTTTCACGTGGAACATCCAGATGTAACACCCTATAAACTCTACGAACCTTATGTATCATTGTGCTGTCTTACCCACAACTTACTTAGACCACTCTAAGTGTCTTCTGATCTAATTTGAGTAACTCCTTTGAAACTTTTAACTCTGATAAAAACAGGTTTCTTGGCTGCCTACATATTCTTTGGCCAATCTTATGCAAACACACCGGAGCAAGATCTCGCCGCAGGCAGTGCACTATTAGTAGATTTGGAAACCAATGAAGTGCTTTATTCCAGTAACCCTAATTACCAAGTGCCAATTGCTTCGGTGACCAAACTCATGACAGCAATGGTGGTTCTTGATGCGCAACAAGCGTTAGATGAGCAACTACCCATTGTGATAAAAGATACAAAGGAAATGCAGGGTGTTTTTTCGCGCGTACGCATAGGCAGCGAATTGAGCCGTAAGGACCTCTTACTAATTACATTAATGTCTTCAGAAAATCGAGCGGCAGCTAGCTTGGCACATCACTATCAAGGTGGACACAAAGCATTCATTAAAGCCATGAATGCTAAAGCGCGAGCCTTAGGTATGCATAATTCTAACTTTGTAGAACCCACAGGTTTATCCGAACAAAACATATCTAATGCTCATGACTTAGTTTTGTTAATTAAGGCAGCTAACCAATACCCGCTGATTCGTCAATTCAGTACTTTAGATGAAAAGTATGTCACTTTTAACGCACCAAGATATGGCCTTAACTTTCGTAATACCAACGCACTGGTGCGTAAAGATAACTGGAATATTCAAATCAGTAAAACAGGTTTCACTAATAGTGCTGGGCATTGCTTAGTCATGAAAACTGAAATGAATCAACGTCCAGTAGCATTTGTAGTACTCGATGCTTTTGGCAAGTACACCCATATGGCAGACGCGAACCGCCTAAAGAAATGGCTAGAAACAGGGGAGGTGACCCCAGTTCCTGCAGCAGCCTTAAGTTATAAAAAAGAAAAACAGCAACAACGCCAACAGACTCTTGCTACCCAGTAGAAGTCGATGAGCTCTTACTTATAGGTAAATATAACCAAGCATCCAACCCACCGGTGGGTGCAGCTTGCAAACGCAACACCCCACCATAACGCTCTGTCACAGCTTGAACAATAGCCAATCCAAGACCACTCCCTCCTGGTTTATTAGATGTGCGCCAAAAACGCTGTTTCGCCTGTTGAATATCTTCATCTGTTAAACCAGGACCCGAGTCACGTACCCGTAGCAATAGTTGTTGATCAGCACGTCCAATATACAGCTCCACACAACTCTGAGCGGGGCTATAACGTAAAGCGTTATCCAATAAGTTACGCAAAGAGGCCACTGCCAAAGACTCTGGTACAGCTACTAAAACTTCGTCTTCAAGTTCATTGATCACTTCAATACGCTGATAACCAGGTACAGCAATTAAATCAGCTAAAGCATGGCGGGCAAGATTTTGTGCACTGATTTGACCATCTACTTCAAAGTCTTGGGTACTTTCCACACGAGCCAGCAATAGTAGTTGCTCCAAACTTTTTTGCATACGACCCACAGCAGTTTCTGCTTGCAGTAAGGCACGTTCAGCAACCTTACCAGTGCTCATTTGAGCAATTTGCAGATGTGTTTTTACTGCGGTTAATGGTGTACGCAACTCATGAGCAGCATCATTAGTAAAGCGACGCTCACGAACTAAGGCAGCAGCAATACGATCAAATAACTGATTTAAAGTGCTAACTAATGGCTGTAAATCTTTAGGTAAATGCTCAACATAAACAGCTTGTAAATCTTCCGCATCACGTTGTGCAAGCAACTCTCTTAAGCTTTTTAACGGCTTTAAACCTCGACCAATACCAAACCAAGTTAAAACCAAACTTCCTAGCAATGCTAATAATACGGGGAGTGCTGCAGCAATTAAAATGGACGACTGTAAGGTTGATCGCTCATCCAGTCGATCTGCTGTGGTCACCCATAGGTGCTGCCGCTGTAAGGTATAACTGCGCCAACGCTCGCCATTTACAGTCGTATCATGAAACCCTACACCTTGCTCGGCTAACACAGCTGTTGGTGTATTAGGGGTGCGCACTAGCACTTCACCACGTAAAGAGCGCACCTGACATACTAGACCTCCTTGCAACCCCAACTCCGATGCACTTAATGGGCTGGCATATAAAGCAGGTAAAGGCTGTGACAATTGTTCCAGTAAACCGGCCACCATGTGTGCTGATGAAGCCAAACGCTCATCCAATGCAGCCGTCATCTCACGACGCAAATCGCCAAGCAACCAAACTGCTGCAAGGCTCCAAAGTACAATAAATGTACCACCTAAAATTAATAACAAGCGCTTACGCAGGCTCACGAGGTACCCCGATACGATAGCCTAAACCCCGTACAGTTTTGACCACTTCACTGCCTAGCTTGCGGCGTAAATTGTAAATATGTACATTGATTGCATTACTCTCAACACCATCACCCAAGCCATACAAGCTATCTTGTAGTTGTTCAGCACTTAAAATATGCCCTGGATTTTGCAACAACGCCCCCAGCAAAGCCTGCTCACGACGGGAGAGTGTCACTAACTCGCCGTGCAAAGTAGTCTCTCGAGTGGCTGGATCAAAGGCTAGACCATGGTGTTCGATTAGATGCGTGCTTCGTCCGCTGCTACGTCTTAATAGACTGTGTAAGCGTGCCGCAAGCTCACGCAAATCAAAAGGCTTAAGTAAGTAATCATCTGCTCCTGCTTGCAAGCCTTCAACCCGCTGCAATACCGAATCCCGCGCACTCAAAATCAATACGGGTAAATCTTTACCTTGCTGACGCATACGAGTTAACAATTGCAAACCATCTTCATCAGGTAAGCCAAGATCTAGAATCATGGCATCAAAATGCCCCAACTCCAGCGCCTGCTCAGCTGCTGCAGCATGTGCCATATGATTCAAAGTAAAACCTTGTAACTCCAATCCTGTTTGCAAACCTTGGGCAATTAAAAGGTCATCTTCAACCAATAATATGTGCATAAGTCAGTCAACTCTCAATACAATACAGGCATAATAGGAATACCTGATTAACAATACAGCAGCATAATGTATATCTAACCTACAATACTTCGATTAAGAGTAAATTAACCTTTAATACTGCCTTAATCGATTCTCTGCATAGTATGCGCAAACCCAATAGGATCATTACGTATGCGCTATATTTTTATTGCGTTACTACTTTCTATCAGTAGTTTAACGCAAGCTTTTACCAGTAATCAGCAAGACTTCTTACCAGTTGAAGAGGCCTTTCGTTTTGAAGCCATGGAAGATATCGAACCCAATCTTTTAGTTTGGCAGATTACTGATAAGCATTATTTATATAAACATCGAACCAAAGTGACTGATGCCAACGGCCAAGTTGTCGAGGTTGACTTACCTGAAGGTATAGATCACTCCGATGAGTTTTTTGGTGACACGCAAATTTATCGCCACTTGTTACAGGTTCCAATCGACGCTGACGTGGCACGACCCATTAAAGTGACTTGGCAAGGCTGTGCTGATGCAGGGCTATGTTACCCTCCGCAAACCACTACCCTAGGAGGTGAATTAACTACAACAGCGAAGGGGTACGACTCATCAGCCCCCATCAGCTTAGCGGAAGATCAATCCATTGCTGAGCGCCTAGGCGACTCAAGCTTGCTCATGAATATTTTCGCCTTCTTTATAATGGGTATTTTGCTGGCATTTACCCCCTGCATGTTGCCGATGTTGCCTATCTTAACCAGCGTCATTACTGGCTCCAAAAAAGGGGGCTGGCAAGGTGCACGCTTAGGTATTGCTTTTATTTTACCTATGGCTCTAGTTTACGCAGGACTTGGAGTCGTAGCAGCCAGCTTAGGCAGTAACCTTGCCGCCACTCTGCAACAACCATGGTTATTATTACCCTTTGCCGGTATTTTTACTCTCTTAGCTTTAGCTCAATTTGGAGTTTACACCTTACAACTCCCGGCATTTATCCGTGAGCGCCTACAAGGTGCCGACCAAAATATACAAGGCGGTAGTTTAGTTGGTGCAGCTAGTCTAGGCGCTTTGTCAGCCTTACTCGTAGGGCCTTGTATGACTGCACCACTAGCCGGAGCATTACTGTATATCGCACAAAGTGGTGACAGCATGCGTGGCGGCTTAGCATTATTTTCCCTCGGCCTAGGTAGCGGTATTCCATTACTTTTAGCCATAACCATTGGCATGCGTTGGTTGCCTAAACCTGGAAACTGGATGGAAAACATCAACCGTATCTTTGGTTATGCTTTACTTGCCACAGCCATTATTATCATTCGCCCGGTCATTAGCGGCCCGTTATTCCTTGGTCTCTGGGGAGCACTGTTACTCGCTATTGCTGTACATATCAATACCATTGAACGTCCGAGCTGGCGCTTCATCAGCCGATACCTTGCTCTACTGTTGGGCATCTGGGGCGGCATTATGCTTTTTGGTTCTGCTGCCGGAGGGAGCGACCCATTACGCCCTCTAGAAAATCTTAACACTCCATCTCAAACAGTTGTCAGCAGCAAAGCTGAAATGCAACGCTTTGTTAATGTTCAACAACTGGAAACTCAAATGGCACAGGCGCAACAAGATGGTCAATGGGTACTTTTAGACTTTTATGCGGACTGGTGCGTTTCCTGCAAAGTGATGGAAAAAACCGTATTTGGCAAAGCCGAGGTGCAAGATGCTTTGACAGACTTTCGTCAACTGCAACTGGATGTCACTTTAAACACAGAGGCACATAAAAAGTTTATGCAAGATCGACAAATTATGGGACCACCAACTATTCTCTTTATCGACCCACAAGGCAATGAACACCGAGCTGAACGTATCACTGGCGAAGTGTCTGCCAGTGAGTTTTTACGCCACTTAAACAGTGCAGTGCAGGATAATTAATGTTGAGTTTTAACTTAGGCCCTTTCGCCATTCCGATGGACTTAGCACTGCTCTATGCAGCCTTTTTTATTGCCTGGTTCAGTGGATGGTTGATAGGCCGTAAACGGGGCGCTAACCCTGAGTCCGTACTGTTTAACATGTTATTAATAGGTGCGCTTGTTAGCCGCATGACCTTTGTATTGAAGTACTTTGAGCAGTATGCTGACAACCTAATACAGATCGTTGATATTCGAGATGGCGGTTTTTTATTACTACCAGGACTCATTGCCGCCGTCTTAGTAGGTATCTACAAAGCATGGCGCCAATCCTCATTACGCATCCCTTTAGCTACTGGAGTCTGTATTGGTCTAGTAGTATGGGGTGCCAGTATTTCAGTAATGAATGCACTACATAGCAGTCAAAAAATACCTGAAATTTCGTTACGTGATATTGATGGCAACCCCGTGGCCTTACACAGCTTGGCTGGAAAGCCACTGGTGGTCAATTTATGGGCTACTTGGTGTCCTCCCTGTCGCCGTGAAATGCCAGTCTTAGAAGCAGCACAAAAAAACAATCCTGAAATAAGTTTTGTCTTTGTTAACCAAGGTGAAGGGCAGGCATTAGTCGATAAATTCTTAACTCAGCAACAGTTAAGCCTAAAGAATGTCTTACTGGATACCGGTGGACGTGTCGGCCAGTCAGTTGGCTCTTTATCGTTACCAACTACATTGTTTTATAGTGCTGATGGTTTGTTAAAAAATAATCATTTAGGTGAGCTTTCACCTGCTAGCTTAAAGCATGCTTTACGCCATATCAGCTCAGCAGAGCAAAAAATTAAACTAGAGGAACAACTATGACTTTTAAAAAATTCTTACCGGTCTTGGCTTTACTGAGTTTACCGGTAGTGGCTCAAGCAGAAAAGTTTCCTGCCCCTATTGAAGCAATGCGCGATCGCGGTGTGGAAGTCTTGGAGCGCTTTGATGCACCCAGCGGGTTAACCGGTTACACAGCACTGTTTAATGGCCGTCCTCTAGCATTATATGTCACTGAAGATAACCAACATGCGTTAATTGGTAGCTTATTAAACGCTAATGGTGACGACTTAACCGGCCCTGTTCTAGATGAAAAAGTCAGCCTGCCACAAAGTAAAGTTCTATGGGAAAAACTTAAAAACAGCACCTGGATTGCTGATGGGTCAGACAGTGCAGAAAAAATTGTCTACGCCTTTACTGACCCAAACTGCCCATACTGCAAACGCTTCTGGAATGATGCACGTCCTTGGGTTGATGCAGGCAAGGTACAAATTCGTCACGTAATGGTAGGTACTTTAGGTCTAAGCAGCCAGAAGAAAGCGGCATTTTTACTCTCTGCCAAAGATCAAAAGGCAGCTTTAAAGGGTAATGAAAGCGGTAAAAACCCCGCTAAAGAAATTAAATCTATTGCAGCTGAACAACGCAAGCAATTGGATGATAACCAACAGCTCATGGCGAGCTTAGGTGCTACAGGTACACCGGCTATTTTCTACCTACAACCGGATGGCATGATGCAAATGCACCCTGGTGCACCACAAGGCCAACAACTGATAGAGATTCTTGGCCCACGCCCTTAAGTCTTTACCTTTGGAACCTACAGTGCGCTACCCACGCGCACTGTGGACACCTTCAGCAATAGCACGGCAACGTGTAAGTACAGCATTTACTGCTTCATCTGCATTCGCTGCCTGCTCAATCAATTCGACAAATGCAGATCCCACAACAGCACCGTCAGCTAAGCGTGCAATCTTGGCTGCATGTTCTGCTGTACGAATACCAAAACCAATACACACCGGCAGTTCTGTATGACGTCGTAACCGTGCCACCGCTTCTTCAATGTGCTCCATAGTGGCGGACTTACCACCTGTTACCCCAGCGACAGAAACGTAGTACACAAAACCCGAACTGTTATTCAGCACTGTAGGCAAACGTACATCATCAGTAGTGGGGGTGGTCAAACGAATAAAGTCTAAACCGGCAGCTTGAGCAGGGTCACAAAACATGTCGTTATGCTCTGGTGGCAAATCAACAATAATCAAACCATCAACACCTGCTGTTTTAGCGTCTGCAATAAAACGCGACACACCATAATGATGAATTGGATTGAAGTAGCCCATCAACACCACAGGAGTGTGCTGGTTGTCTTGACGGAACTCAGTCACCATCTGCAAGGTTTTGGCTAAATTTTGCCCGTTTTTTAACGAACGTAAGTTAGCCAACTGAATCACAGGACCGTCAGCCATGGGGTCCGTAAAAGGCATCCCAAGCTCAATAACATCAGCGCCAGCTTCGGGTAGACCTTTAAAAATACGCATTGCCGTATCGTAATCAGGGTCACCAGCGGTCACAAAAGTTACTAAGGCTGCCCGGTTTTGTTGTTTGAGCTTGGCAAAACATCTTTCAATACGACTCATACTGACTGCTCCTGTTGTTCAAAATAATGCATGACTGTTTGCATATCTTTATCACCGCGACCAGATAAATTGACCACCATTAAATGATCTTTCGGCAGCTCTGGAGCACGTTTGAACACCTCTGCTAACGCATGCGAAGATTCTAGCGCAGGAATAATGCCCTCTAACTTGCAGCATAAATGGAATGCTTGCATGGCTTCATCATCTTCAATGGAGGTGTACTCCACACGACCAATATCATGCAACCATGAATGCTCAGGACCAATACCAGGGTAATCCAAGCCAGCTGAAATTGAGTGAGCATCTAAAATCTGGCCATCTTCATCTTGCAGTAAATAGGTGCGATTTCCATGTAATACACCAGGTAATCCACCTTGCAAACTTGCCGCGTGTTGACCAGTTTTCAAACCTCGCCCAGCAGCCTCGACACCAATAATCTTAACGCTTGCATCATCAAGGAAAGGATGGAATAAACCTAAAGCATTGGAGCCACCGCCAATACACGCCACTAAACTGTCAGGGAGACGGCCTTCCTGTTCTTGCAGTTGTGCACGGGTTTCTTTACCAATCACAGCTTGGAAGTCACGCACCATAGCAGGGAACGGGTGAGGACCGGCTACAGTACCAATCAAATAATAGGTATCCTCCACATTGGTGACCCAGTCACGCAAAGCTTCATTCATCGCATCTTTCAAAGTACCAGTACCTGCAACTACAGGGCGTACTTCAGCACCTAGTAATTTCATACGAAATACGTTCGCCTGCTGCCGGTCAATATCCGTGGTGCCCATATAAATCACACATTGCATACCAAAACGAGCAGCAACAGTGGCAGTGGCTACACCGTGCATACCTGCACCCGTTTCGGCAATAATGCGTTTTTTCCCCATACGGCGCGCCAACAAAATCTGCCCAATGCAATTGTTAATTTTATGTGCACCGGTGTGATTCAATTCTTCACGCTTCAAAAATATTTTTGCACCGCCACAGTGCTCAGTTAAACGCTCGGCAAAGTACAGCGGGCTTGGACGGCCAACATAGTCACGTTGAAAATAAGCCAATTCATTTTGGAACGTTTGATCCGTTTTAGCCTTGTCATACTCGCGGCCCAATTCAAGAATCAATGGCATCAATGTTTCTGCAACAAAAAGACCACCATACTCGCCAAATAGACCACGCTCATCGGGACCATTACTAAATGAACTCATTACCCGCTCCACAATTAAATTAAATGTCATTGCTATGTTAACTAAAGTACCTGATAGCTTGATTCAGGAAAAGCGATATCATTGCAGTAATAGGTTAGGAAAACTCACATGTTGAATCATTTTAATTTACCGCCATTGAACGCTTTAAAAGCTTTTGAAGTCAGTGCTCGTTTACAAAGTATTAGCTTAGCAGCGAAAGAGCTGAACGTAACTCACGGCGCAGTGAGCCGGCAAGTTAAACAATTGGAAGAATACCTAGGAGTCACCTTACTTGCGAAGCATGGTCGCGGCATTAAACTCACAGATTCAGGTACCCATTTATATGAGGCTAGCAACGCTGCTTTTGCTTTAATTCACCATGCTTGTTTAGACATTCGCCACCAAATCCAGCAAGCACCATTTGTTTTAGCTTGTCCAGGTAGCTTACTGGCCCGATGGCTCATTCCACGTCTTGAACAATTGCAAAGTGACCTACCTGACTTACGACTGCAAGTGATCACCAACACAGGGGACGACAGTCACTTACAACAAACAGATGCCAATGCCAGTTTGGTTTTTTTGAGTGCTCCTTACCCTGATGATATGCAAGTCTACCCACTGGATAATGAACGTATTGGACCAGTCCTCAGCCCTTTTTATCCACAGGCACGCGTACTGCAACAAACGAACCCTAGGCAGGTGTTCAATGAACCTTTACTGTTTACCCGCTCTAGACCCCAAGCTTGGCCTGATTGGGCTAAAGCTCAAAAACTACCATTGGAAAGTATCACTTATGCACAGGAGTTTGAGCACCTTTACTACTTACTAGAAGCGGCAATGGCCGGCCTAGGAGTTGCCATTGCCCCAGAGCATATTGTCCGCAATGACATTGCCAACGGTCGTCTGATCGCACCATGGGGCTTTGTTGAAACCTCCGCTAAATTAGTACTACTCACACGTAAAGGACAACACGAGAAAAGGGCAGAGCAGTTAGCCCAATGGCTTGTGGATAACATTTAATTGTTTTCTTATCCACAGTGAAAATCTCCATAAGGAACTGTGTTATACCTTGCTTGTACCTATTGTGGAATTTTTACTCAATCCGTCCATTTCATACAAAATCAAATAAAGGCACGAGCAATGCTTGACAAGAATACGATTGAGTCGTAAGTTTCAAACAGTCGTTTGATTAAGTTATTTATGAGCACTCATCATTGTGCTGCTCAATGCAGGCCTAAAATCAATGAGCTAGGTCTAATTAATATAAAAAAGTCTCCACTGTAGAGGTTTATAGCTATGGCTGAATACAAAGCTCCCTTGCGCGACATCCGCTTCATTCGTGATGAGTTGCTCGGGTACCCAGAACACTATGCAAATCTGCCTGGCTGCGAAGACGCAACTCCAGATATGGTCAGCGCCATTCTTGAAGAAGGCGCAAAATTCTGTGAAAACGTAATTGCCCCACTGAACCGTGTCGGTGATACAGAAGGCTGTACTTGGTCTGCAGAAGGCGTTAAAACCCCTACAGGCTTTAAAGAAGCTTATCAACAGTACGTTGAAGGTGGCTGGCCGAGCCTTGCTCATGATGTCGCCTATGGTGGTCAAGGTTTACCAGAATCATTGGGGATGACCATCAGTGAAATGGTGGGGCAAGCAAACTGGTCATGGGGAATGTACCCAGGTCTCTCTCATGGTGCTATGAACACCTTGCATGCTCACGGTACTGAAGAACAGCAAGCCACTTACTTAACAAAACTGGTATCAGGTGAGTGGACAGGTACCATGTGTCTTACAGAATCTCACTGCGGAACCGATCTAGGTCTACTGCGTACAAAAGCAGAGCCCCAAGAAGACGGCAGTTATGCTATTAGTGGCACCAAAATCTTTATCTCTGCAGGCGAACATGACCTAGCGGACAACATTGTGCACATCGTATTAGCACGTATTACCGGTGCCCCAGAAGGTACCAAAGGTATCTCACTGTTCATCGTACCTAAGCGTTTACCTGATGCAGAGGGAAACGCTGGTGATAACAACGGCGTGCAATGTGGCTCTATTGAACACAAGATGGGTATCCACGGTAACGCAACTTGCGTAATGAATTTTGATAACGCCAAAGGCTTCCTTATTGGCCCGGAGAACAAAGGGTTGAACTGCATGTTCACCTTTATGAATACAGCCCGCTTGGGTACTGCACTGCAAGGTTTAGCCCACTCTGAAGTAGCTTTTCAAGGTGGTATCGAGTATGCCCGCGAACGCCTCCAGATGCGCTCATTAACAGGGGCAAAAGCACCTGAAAAAGCAGCTGACCCCATTATTGTGCACCCTGATGTACGTCGCATGCTGCTCACCATCAAGGCCTTCACCGAAGGTAATCGTGCACTACTGTACTATGCAGCTCAACAAGTCGATATTATGCAGCGCAGCACTGACGAAAATGAGCGTATCGCTGCTGATTCGATGCTGGCATTATTAACTCCGATCGCTAAAGCCTTTATGACTGAAGTAGGTTTTGAATCAGCTAACCACGGCGTACAAATTTACGGTGGTCATGGCTATATCTCTGAGTGGGGGATGGAACAAAACGTACGTGATAGCCGTATTTCTATGCTGTATGAAGGCACCACTGGTATTCAAGCGTTGGACTTACTTGGTCGTAAAGTTCTGATGACCCAAGGTGAAACCTTAAAAGGCTTTACCAAGGTTGTGCATAAGTTCTGCAAAACCAATGAAGAAAATGAAGCACTTAAAGAGTTCATTACACCACTCGCCGAGATCAATAAAGAGTGGGGCGAAATCACCATGAAAGTGGGGATGGCAGCCATGAAAAATCGTGAAGAAGTTGGTGCAGCATCAGTCGACTACTTGATGTACAGTGGTTATGCCTGCTTAGCCTATTTCTGGGCTGACATGGCTCGTGTTGCAACAGAAAAGCTTGCTGCAGGTACCGATGAAGAAGCTTTCTACAAAGCTAAAATCCAAACTGCTCGCTTCTACTTTGCACGATTACTACCACGCACTCGTGCTCATGTAGCTGCAATGCTGTCAGGCGCAGATAACTTAATGGATATGGCCGAAGAAGACTTTGCTCTGAGCTATTAATCCTTAAACACACTAAAACCTTAACAACCCGTTGAATGAAGTGTTTGATACATCTCATTTAACGGGTTTTTTATTAAAACAAACAAAACTATTTAGTCATAAAAAGAGCTTGTTAGTTTTAAAAGTTTATTAATGTACACTCAAAATACGAACAACCCTTACTAAAATAAACAGCCTGATATTGTGTCTTTACACAGCCTAACTGGCGTAATCAAGAGGACTTCCACATGGCCGACTACAAAGCACCTTTACGTGACATGAGTTTTGTACTCAACGAAGTGTTCGAAGCAGGTAAGCTTTGGGAGCGACTTCCTGCATTGGCAGAAAGCGTTGATACTGAAACAGCCAGCGCCATCTTAGAAGAAGCTGGTAAAGTTGCTGAAGGCTCCATTGCACCTACCAACCGTATCGGTGATGAAGAAGGCTGCAAATGGAATGATGGTGTAGTCACCACTCCAGCAGGTTTTATTGAAGCCTATAAAACCTATGCTGAGGGAGGCTGGGTCGGAGTCGGTGGTGACCCTCAGTTTGGCGGCATGGGCATGCCTAAAATGATCACTGCACAAATTGAAGAGATGATTAACTCTGCCAACTTGTCATTTGGCTTATACCCAATGCTGACTGCTGGCGCGTGTTTATCAATCCATGCGCATGCCAGTGAAGCTTTAAAAGAAAAATACTTGCCAAACATGTATAACGGCTCGTGGGCCGGTTCAATGTGCTTAACTGAGCCCCATGCAGGTACAGATCTCGGCATTATTCGTACTAAAGCAGAACCACAAGTTGATGGCAGCTACAAAATCACCGGTACCAAAATTTTCATCACTGGTGGTGAGCATGACCTTACCGAAAATATCATCCATTTAGTGCTAGCTAAACTACCTGACGCCCCTGCTGGCGCTAAAGGCATTTCATTATTTTTAGTCCCTAAAATAATGGTCAAAGATGATGGATCTCTCGGTGAAGCTAACAACTTATCCTGTGGCTCAATTGAACATAAAATGGGAATCAATGGTTCAGCTACTTGTGTTATGAATTTCGATAACGCTACCGGCTATATCATTGATGCGCCCAACAAAGGCTTAGCAGCAATGTTCACTATGATGAACTATGAGCGTCTAGGTGTTGGCATCCAAGGTTTATCTTTAGGTGAACGTTCTTACCAGAGCGCCATTGAATACGCTAAAGATCGTATCCAAAGCCGAGCCCCAAGCGGCACCGTAGCACCTGACAAACAAGCTGACCCAATCATAGTTCACCCTGATGTACGCCGCATGCTACTTACCATGAAAGCCTTCAATGAAGGAGGACGTGCCTTCTCAAGCTACGTAGCCATGCAACTGGACATTGCAAAATACAGTGACGACATAGAAATGCAAAAGCGTGGAGCAGAATTAGTCGCTTTATTAACCCCCATTGCTAAAGCATTTTTAACAGACGTTGGTTTAGAATCCACTATTCATGGTCAGCAAGTTTTTGGCGGTCATGGTTATGTACGTGAATGGGGTCAAGAACAGCTGATTCGTGACTGTCGTATTACACAAATTTACGAAGGCACCAACGGTATTCAGTCGTTAGACTTGGCTGGCCGTAAGGTCGTGGCCAACGGTGGCGTTTTTTACCGACATTTTTCTGATGAGGTTAAAGCCTTTATCGCTACTGCCGATAATAAGCTTTCTGAATTCACTGAACCGCTTAAAACAGCCATTGTAAATCTCGATGATTTAACTGCTTGGTTACTTGAACAAGCTCAAACCAATCCAAATGAAATTGGTGCTGCCTCTGTTGAATACTTACACGTCTTTGGTTATACAGCCTATGCTTATATGTGGGCAATGATGGCAGCTGCAGCACAAGATAAAGAAAAAGAAGATGACTTCTATGCTAGTAAACTAGGTACAGCGCGCTTCTTCTTTGCTCGCTTATTACCGCGTATCCATTCGCTTACTAGCTCAGTCAAAGCTGGTAGTGAAAGCTTATACTTGTTAGCCCCTGAGCAGTTCTAACTCCCTATAAACGGCCAGTCCTAGAAAATATAGGCTGGTCGTTTAAACATATATTGATCCTAGCCAATACTCAAAACAGCCTAGGCAACTTATCCACAACCGTTTTAACAATGACCTAGCAGAATTCCCTCACCTCTAAAGTGGTGGGTAGTTAATCCTTAATACATCACCCCAGTCCCACGAAGACCACAGTAACCTTGTGGGTTATGAGCAAGGGATTGCTGATGCATGGTTTCGGCGTAATAAAATACAGGAGCCATTTCTATGTCGGTTGTGATACTGGCACCACCAGCAGTGATTAAACGTTTTTGATAATGTACACAACTGGCTTGCGCTTCTTCTAATTGCTCTCGACTCATACAGTAAATCACTGAACGATATTGGCTGCCCACATCATTGCCTTGACGCATTCCTTGGGTTGGATCATGTGACTGCCAAAATACTTGTAACAGTTCAGAGAAAGAGATCTCTGATGGGTCAAAAACAACCAATACAACTTCAGCATGCTCGGTTAAACCACTGCATACCTGCTCATAGTTGGGTTTGAGTGTGTTACCACCAGCATACCCCACAGCCGTAGTATACACGCCGCGCTGCTGCCAAAATCGACGCTCAGCTCCCCAAAAGCAGCCCATCCCAAATAATACGCACTGGTAATGCTCAGGAAAGGGCGGAAAAATAGAACGCTGCAGCACAGCATGCTCAGGCATTCCTCTCTGACCATCACCTTCTGCCGCCACTACAAATAAACTGTCATCGATCAATGTATTCTTCATTCTCAGCCCCTAGCTAATATGCTTATAAGTGTATGATGCGCTAGACTAGTACCTTAACAAGCCTATTGTTGCAGTTGACCTAAACTCTGCTTACTACACACTTTCCTGGTGATTCGTGCCTTTGGTAAGCAAATTTGCGACAATAACCTATTAATCTCTATTGGACGCTAATATGACTGCTCTGAAAAATGATCGTTTTCTCCGCGCCCTGCTCAAGCAGCCGGTTGATGTTACACCTGTATGGATGATGCGTCAGGCAGGCCGCTACTTACCAGAGTATAGAGCGAGCCGTACACGTGCAGGAGACTTTATGTCTTTATGCATGAATCCTGAAATGGCTTGCGAAGTAACTTTACAACCATTAGAACGCTTCCCACTCGATGCCGCGATTCTTTTTTCAGATATTTTAACCATCCCCGACGCAATGGGCTTAGGTCTATACTTCGAAACAGGTGAGGGTCCTAAGTTCAAAAAAATTGTTGACACCCCTGAAGCCATTGAAGCGCTACCCATCCCTGACCCTGAAAAAGATCTCGGTTATGTCATGGATGCTGTGCGCACTATTCGTCATGAATTAAACGGACGCGTACCCCTGATTGGTTTTGCTGGCAGCCCTTGGACTCTTGCTACTTACATGGTTGAAGGTGGTTCTTCAAAAGACTTCCGCAAAAGTAAAGCCCTGCTTTACGATAATCCGCAAGCTATGCATATGCTGCTAGATAAGTTGGCTCAATCAGTGACCACTTATCTTAACGCGCAAATCTTAGCCGGTGCACAAGCAGTGCAAATCTTTGATAGCTGGGGTGGTAGCTTATCTTCAGCAGCATACCAAGAGTTCTCTTTAGCCTATATGCAGAAAATCGTTGACGGTTTAATCCGTGAACATGAAGGCCGTCGTGTCCCTGTGATTCTATTCACAAAAGGTGGTGGCCTATGGCTCGAATCCATGGCAAACACTGGTGTTGAAGCTCTAGGTTTAGACTGGACTTGTGATATGGGAGAAGCCCGTAAACGTGTCGGCGATAAAGTTGCCCTACAAGGTAATATGGATCCAACTGTTTTATATGCAAACCCTGCTGCTATTGAAACAGAAGTAGGCCGTATTTTAGAAAGCTACGGTTCGGGTCCTGGCCATGTTTTCAACCTCGGCCACGGTATTACCCCTGAAGTCAAACCTGAACATGCTGGTGCATTCATCAATGCAGTGCATGACCTTTCTGCTAAATATCACCAAGGTTAATTGCATAACCTGTGGATAACTAAGGCCGCATTTGCGGCCTTAGTTGTTTTTGACATCCTCCCCGACCTAAAGGACAGAGATTCCTACTGCTAGACGACCATGCCTAGCCGCGAGAATGTTACGTGCCGCGTTGATATCGCGATCGTGAGCGCCGCCTGATTTGCGCCAGTTCAGCCTCTCTTTATTAAACTGCTTACGGCGCGTGACATACTCACTCGCGATGCACTGTAAGGTTTGGCTGTGCAACCCCAGCTCTTTACCCGCGCCCTTGGTGTAATGGTGCATGTCAAAAGCAGACAAAAACACGCCACACTCTTTAATCGAGCGTTGACTTAATTCATTAACAAAGTTCCAGACGAAATTAACGCTTCTTGCCATTCTATTAAGCAAAGGCACATGTCTGTCTCGGACTCGGACTCGGACTCGGACTCGGACTTTCAATGTTTTGGTATGCTTTATAATGCTGTATACAATACCAGTATCAACCTCTAGTGCAAAAGCTTTAGCAGCCCTCGCTATCCATCCTCGCACTCAAAGTACGAGGGCTTAAGCGATTTTGATAACCGCTACTGTCTATGCTATTCATAGCCTTGATGGCACAGTAGGGTACTTACGCCTCCGACTAACATGCTTACAGGATATTTTTATGCAACCTGAGTGCCCTTTAAATCTTGACCCCAATACTGGTTGGATCAGCGGTATCAAACACATACCATCAGAAAATTGTAATGCACGCCCCTCAGCAGAAATCTCATTATTAGTTATCCACAATATCAGCTTACCTCCAGGACAGTTTGGGACTGATATGGTGGAGGCTTTCTTTACCAATCAGCTTCCTATTAATGCTCACCCGTACTTTGCAGATATTGCCCATCTGAAAGTCTCTGCACATTTTTTTATTAAACGCACAGGCTCTATCACTCAATTTGTAAGCTGCTTAGATCGTGCTTGGCATGCAGGTGTGTCTAACTTTCAAGGACGCGAAGCCTGTAATGACTTTTCATTAGGAATCGAATTGGAAGGGGAAGATCATAGGCCCTATACAGAAGCGCAGTATAAAAGCCTAAATCAACTGATTAATGAACTCATCAAACACTACCCAATGATCACTTCTGAACGTATTTGCGGTCACAGTGATATTGCCCCTAAACGAAAAACCGACCCTGGTCCTGCATTTAAATGGCAGAACATAGCGGCAAAACAGCTTGGAGAAATACTATGAGTTTTCTGGTCCTTATTCTAACCATCTTGCTAGAAAAACTATCTCACTGGAGACAGATGTTACAAAAAGACCAATGGTGGTATGAGCAACTGCAGCGCTGTCACAAGCTCCTTTCTAAACAACACACCTTAGCCCTACTGTTAGCTCTAAGTTTACCGCTTATAGCCTTAGCCCTTGTCTTAGTAAGCTTAAAATCAGTTGCATATGGACTGTTACTGCTACCAGTGCACCTTATCGTTCTTATGTACAGTCTAAGTCGCGGTGACGTACGTGTTGCTTTAGGACCTTTTACCGATGCTTGGCGCCGACAAGACACCCAAGCAGCCAGTCTTGCAGCCCAAAGAGATCTACTGATTCAATCTGAAGAACCTGCAGGATTATTGCAAGCAGTACAAGGTCACCTCCTTTGGCAAGGCTTTCAAGGATTCTTTGCCGTCATCTTTTATTACATCATTGCAGGTCCTATAGCTGCGTTATTTTATCGTCTACTGGTCCTGACTTCAGAGCAGTCTAATTGGCCACAAGCTGCGGGAAAGGCCACTCGTATATTGCATGCTTTGAACTGGATCCCCGTGCGTATATTGAGTTTAAGTTTTGCTTTATTAGGTAATTTCATCACCGTCAGCCGAACACTCACACCGGATTTACTGTGTATAACAGAACCTGCTGATAACCTCATTAGCAAGACAGGACGTGCTGCAGTTGAAGCAGAAAACAATGCTTTAGGGATACAAGGCACGGATACTTTAAATGATATTTGGCTGTTATTAATACGCTCAGCAGTCTTGTGGATAGCTTTTTTAGCCTTTTGGACGTTATTTTTCTAAGCATATTTACAGTTTTAAACTCTGTGGAGAACTCAAGCTAAACCCAGTACAACAAACTGTGGATAACTCTGTTAGCAAAACACCTGTGGATAACTTCACTACTTATGCACAGCTTATAGACTCTTAATGCACACTTAGAACACTTCTTCAGCACAACCTATAAATCCTAATAAGGTACTGATTTCATTAGGATTATTTGTATTATCCACAGAAAAATGTCTCAGTAGTAGTAACAGCATTAATAAGCTTTATATATTCATTTTTAATTCTATTTATCTTGAATTACACGTTAAAAAATAAAATTTTTTAAAACAGGTAAAACATAAATAGGTAAACAAATGCTGCAGACAATTGACCTAAGGCTCAGCATTCTCTAGAATTGCCGGTCTATTTAACGGGGACCACTTCGGGCCCCCCTTTTGCCCAAGAAGTCACCAGGTAACGAATTATGAAACGTACATTCCAACCAAGCACACTCAAACGCGCTCGTAATCACGGTTTCCGTGCTCGCATGGCAACTGTTGGCGGTCGCGCAGTTATTCAGCGTCGTCGTGCCAAAGGCCGTAAGCGTCTGAGCGCATAATCCAAGCGAGTACAGCATGAATCTGGGCTTTGGCCGAGAAAAGCGTCTGCTTACACCAAAGCAGTTTAAGGCTGTCTTTGATTCTGCAAAGTATAAAGTACCAAGCAAGAGTGTCTTGTTACTTGCTCGTGATAACCAACTCGGACATCCACGTCTCGGGTTGGTTATTGGTAAAAAAAGCGTAAAACTTGCTGTTGAACGCAATAGAATAAAACGGCAAATACGGGAATCATTTCGTCTCAATCAAGATCTGTTGAGTGGGATAGATATCGTAATTGTCGCCCGTAGGGGTATTGCTGATTTGTCTAATATTGAGCTTAAAAAACAGTTCGATAAAATGTGGAAGCGCTTGGCTCGCCAGGTTTCAACAACAAAGCAAACAGCTAAAGTCGATTCAACAGGGCAGGCCAATGCGTAAATTGGTCATCTTGCCAATTAAGTTTTATCGTTATGCAATCAGCCCAATGATGGCAAGTCATTGTCGTTTTTATCCAAGCTGTTCAGCATATGCTATTGAAGCTATTGAACAACATGGTGTAATACGGGGCGGCTGGTTAGCTACTCGACGACTTGGACGTTGTCATCCTTGGAATTCGGGCGGTTTTGATCCCGTACCACCTTCTTCCTGTTCATCTTCTACGGCCGAGTAACTATGGATATCAAACGTACCATCCTGCTCGTTGCCTTAGCTGTTGTGTCTTATATGATGGTTCTTCAATGGAACCAAGACTACGGCCAGGCACCAGTAACAGCTGCGACCACGCAATCTACTCAATCAGCACTTGCCAGCAATTCAGATGCCCCAATTGTTGCAGGTAATGATGATTTGCCCGTTGCTGTGAATGAGTTAACGCAAGACCCTACACTAGTCAATAATAGTGTTAGCAATGATCTAATTTACGTACAGACCGATGTATTACAGTTAGCCATTGATCCCAATGGTGGCGATATTGTTGAATTAAAACTCAGCCAATACCCACGTAATGCATCTAACCCTGATATTCCGTTACAGCTATTTGAAAACAGTAACGAACGCGTTTATGTTGCTCAAAGTGGTTTAGTAGGCGCTAATGGTCCAGATGCCCGTGCTAGTGGTCGCCCTCTGTACAGCGTTGCTCAACAAAAGTTCACCTTAGAAGATGGACAACAACAGCTCAATGTTGATCTTTCTTTCCAAGAAAAAGGCATTCATTATACTAAGCGCTACACTTTTCACCGGGGGTTAAACGGAGAATGTTCTACGCGCGATATCAGTCAACGTAAAGTTGAATGCATTAACGATCAAGCCTATCAAGTTGATTTAACCTACCTTGTGGATAACCAGAGCGAACAAGAGTGGAAAGGTAATTTATTTGCCCAACTCAAGCGTGACGGTCAAGGTGATCCTTCATCAACCACAGCTACAGGTACTGCAACATATTTAGGTGCTGCTTTATGGACACCTGATGAGCCGTACAAAAAATTATCCATGAGCAATATGGATGATAAACGTTTCAGTCAAGCCATTCATGGTGGCTGGGTTGCTTGGTTACAACATTACTTTGTAACAGCTTGGGTACCTAACCCAGAGCAAACCAACCAAGTGACTACACGTAAGGATTCACAAGGTAATTACATTATTGGCTATACCACACCAGCAATGGTTGTTGCGCCAGGTCAGCATGCACAAGCAACTGCAACCTTGTATGCAGGTCCCAAAATTCAGAGTCACTTGAAAGCTTTGTCACCAGGTTTAGAATTAACTGTTGACTATGGCTTCTTATGGTTTATTGCTCAGCCAATCTTCTGGTTACTGAGTGTTATCCACAGCATCTTAGGTAACTGGGGATGGTCAATTATTGTCTTGACTATTTTGATTAAGCTAGCTTTCTTCCCGCTCTCAGCTGCAAGTTATAAGTCCATGGCACGTATGCGTGCTGTTGCTCCAAAAATGGCTGAGCTTAAAGAGCGTTATGCTGATGACCGTCAAAAACTGTCGCAAGGCATGATGGAGTTGTACAAAAAAGAGAAGATTAATCCACTTGGCGGCTGCTTACCGATTTTGGTACAAATGCCAGTATTCTTATCTTTATACTGGGTTCTGCTAGAAAGCGTCGAGATGCGTCAGGCACCTTGGATGTTCTGGTTAACTGACTTATCCAGTAAAGACCCATACTTTATTTTGCCAATTATTATGGGCTTAAGTATGTTTGTTCAGCAAAAACTTAACCCAACACCACCGGATCCAATGCAAGCTAAAGTGATGAAGCTATTGCCTATCATCTTTACTTTCTTCTTCCTTTGGTTCCCTGCTGGTTTAGTATTGTACTGGGTGGTTAACAATCTCCTGTCCATTGGTCAACAGTGGTACATTACTCGTAAGATTGAAAAATCAATGGCGGCAACTAACTAAGGTTAGTCGAACCAATCGAGTTCACAGCGCCCCTTTTTAGGGGCGTTGTGCTTTGTAAATATTGTTGAGGAAAATCTTATGCCAATGTCGCGTGACACCATCGCTGCTATTGCTACAGCTCAAGGACGTGGAGGGGTAGGGATTGTTCGAGTTTCCGGACCTTTGGCCCGGCAGATAGCTCAGCAGATGACAGGGCGTGAACTCAAGCCACGTTATGCTCATTACGGTCCTTTTTATACGGAAGAGCAGCAGGCATTAGATGAAGGTTTAGCTTTATATTTTTCTAGTCCCAATTCATTTACGGGAGAAGATGTATTGGAGCTACAAGGCCATGGTGGTCCTGTAGTGTTAGATATGTTGCTGCAACGTTGTGTTGATTTAGGTGCACGTTTAGCCCGTCCAGGTGAGTTTAGTGAGCGTGCATTTTTAAATGATAAGTTAGATCTAGCCCAAGCAGAGGCCATTGCTGACTTGATTGAAGCGAGCTCTGCACAAGCTGCACGTAATGCCTTACGTTCTTTACAGGGTGTTTTTTCACAACGGGTAAATGCTTTAACTGAACAGCTGATCAGTTTACGTATTTATGTGGAAGCTGCGATTGATTTTCCAGAAGAAGAAATTGATTTTTTAGCTGACGGTCATATTTTAAAGCTACTGACTGATGTGCAAACCGAGTTGAAAGAGGTGGTACGTGAAGCAGGACAAGGGGCACTATTACGCGATGGTATGAGTGTAGTCATAGCAGGTCGTCCGAACGCTGGAAAATCCAGTTTACTTAATAGCTTAGCGGGTTATGAAGCAGCTATTGTCACTGATATTGAAGGCACTACTCGAGATATCTTGCGAGAACATATTCACATTGATGGGATGCCATTGCACGTCACTGACACTGCTGGCTTACGCACCACCGCTGACCAGGTAGAAAAAATTGGTGTGGAGCGGGCACTTAAAGCCATTAATGAGGCCGATCGTATTTTACTCGTGGTGGATGCCAGTTCGCCTGAAGCGCATGACCCCTTTGCCTTATGGCCTGAATTTTTGGAAAGCACGCCGAATCCAGAAAAAGTAACTTTGATTCGCAATAAGGTTGACCTTTCAGGTGAACCTGTGGATATCTCTAGCAGTGCTGATGGCCATGTCACCTTAAATCTTTGCGCACGAACAGGTGAAGGTTTAGATCTACTACGTGAGCACTTAAAGAATTGCATGGGCTATAGTCAAACTGCAGAAAGTAGCTTTAGTGCTCGACGTCGTCATTTAGATGCTTTAAAGCAAGCTGAAAAATACTTAGAAAATGGTTATCAACAATTGATCCATGCAAGTGCTGGCGAATTATTAGCAGAGGATTTGCGTATGGCACAACAAGCGTTGGGAGAAATTACTGGAGCATTTAGTGCCGATGATTTGTTAGGTCGAATTTTCTCGAGCTTTTGTATCGGAAAGTGAAGACATGCTTAAGGTAACTTAAAAGTCACCTTAAGCATGCTAAAAAATCTAAAAAGCTGAGGCTTTCTACTCTGTATCTAGCCTAAAATAGGACTTAAGATCTCACTTTTTTCGTAATTTGAGCAACATGTGCGCCTTGGTGGCGGGCAATGCTTAATTCACGAGGATCAGGTTGGCGTGAGCCGTCACCAGCAGCAATAGTTGAAGCACCATATGGTGTTCCGCCTCCTACTTGTGAGATATCAAAGAGTTCTGGGGTGGTGTAACCGATGGGGACAATAATCATGCCGTGATGGGCCAATGTGGTCCAAGTTGAAGTGATAGTCATTTCTTGGCCACCTCCAGTACCTGTTGAAGTAAAGACGCTAGCAACTTTACCTGCTAACGCACCTTTAGCCCAAAGCCCACCTGTTTGATCTAGAAAGTTACGCATTTGTCCGCTCATATTGCCAAAGCGTGTGGGTGTGCCAAAAATAATGGCGTCGTAATCAACCAGTTCCGCAGGAGTTGCAATTTCTGCTGCTTGATCCGTTTTACCGCCTGCTTTTTTAAAAATTTCAGCGTCCATAGTTTCGGGGACACGTTTAACCGTTACCTCAACACCGGCCACACTGCGTGCACCGTCGGCAACTGCATTGGCCATTGTTTCGATATGTCCGTACATAGAATGATAAAGAATCAATACTTTGGTCATTTATATCACCTCTTGTAAGACTTACTTATGGGCGTTTTAATCCTTAGCGTGTGACTCGCAGTGTATTCCCGATGGGAAAATATAAATTAATTTGTACAGTGAAAACCAATTCATATCAACTACAAATAACACACTCTATGCGACATCCACCAGCACAATTTCGCTATCTTGTTTAGCACTCACTTTCAGCAAAGATTCATTATGGATTGCCACACCATCACCAGCACTTGCGATAATACCGTTAATCTCGATCTGACCACTGGCAGGAACCAGATATACTTTACGACCAGCGGTAATCTGATATTCAGTGCTTTGCCCAGTTTTGAGTGTTGCCGCCACTAAGCGAGCATTGGCACGAATCGGTAACGCCGCTTTATCTCCAGGTAAACCACTGGCTAAAGTGACAAAAGAACCGCTGCGTTCACCTTTGGGAAAAGGTTTAGTACCCCAAGTCGGTGGTAAACCTTGCTCATTTGGCATAATCCAAATTTGAAAGATCTGGGTTGCCACATCTTCTTCATTCATTTCACTATGTGCAATACCTGTTCCTGCGCTCATCACCTGAACATCACCGGCTTCAGTGCGACCACGGTTACCAAGGTTATCTTCATGGGTAATTGCACCAGAGCGTACGTAAGTAATAATTTCCATATCTCGATGAGGGTGCGGTGGAAAGCCTGAGTGTGGGGCGATGGTGTCATCATTCCAAACACGTAAATGTCCCCAGTTCATGCGTTGCGGATTGTAATAATCAGCGAAAGAAAAATGGTGGCGTGTATCTAACCAGCCATGATGAGCTCCACCAAGCTCGTTATAAGGTCGTAGTTCAATCATTGTAAAGCCTCCTGCTGAGATGAAATGTAATCAGCCAAATTATTGAGTCATGGAATCAGAACAATTTTTTCTGCCGCGCCAGCGCTAACCTGTTGATAAGCTGTAATCGCTTGCGATAGTGGTAGTTCAATGAAACCAGTGGGAGCAGGCAGGTCAGCGTCAAATGCTTCGCCAATATGCTTTAGCATCTGAGCACACTCTTCTAAGCTATAGAGCAACGAATTAATGCCTACAATAGAACCGCCACGGCGATACAGATTCAAGGACGACAAGCTGATTACACCTTCTTTCGGTGCAGCAATAATTGCTACGCGCCCAAAGGTGTCAACAGTACTTACTGCTGCATTCAACCAGAAACCTGTGGTTTCAAAGATCACCTCAGGTGCTTGTTGTTGAAAATACTGTCGCGCTTGTTCTGCTAATAACCCTTCCTCGGTTAACTGAAAGGCTTTGATACCTTGCTCTTGTAGGTTGTGCACAACCTCTGCACGACGTGCTGCCATGACGATGTCAGCACCTCGAGCTTGAGCTAAAACCTGTGCAGCTTTGGCCACCGCCCCTGCACCTATAATTAAAAACCGTGTACCTGCTTTAACTTGGCTGCGTTCAAGTGCGTCCCAAGCTGTAATAAAAGGAACGCCACAGGTTGCTGCTTGTGCAAACGTTAGAGATTTAGGTAACGGCGTAACAGCATTGACCGGCACGCAGACATACTGTGCATGACAACCATCACGATAAAAGCCAAAACCTTTTCCACTTCCCCCCCATACAGCTTGCCCTAAAAGTTCTTCGGGACCTTCAACAACTACACCAGCAAAGTCTCGTCCAGGTACGCGCGGTACTGTAGTGTAAGGAAATAAACCTGAAATATTTTTAATATCGCTAGGGTTCACTCCGGTAGCACGTACTTCAACCAGTACTTCGCCTGCAGCAGCTCTAGGCTTAGGCAGTTTTTTTATGTGCAATGAATCTAAAGAACCTGTGGCGGTAAATTGTAAAGCTTGCATAAGAGACCTCAGTCACTGAGTAAAGCCATAAGCGGCATCTTGGTTAGTTTTGTAGCTTAAATCATCAATATGTATTGCTGATTTTGACCAGTTGGCATCTTCATTGGGTGCTGAATGAATGGGTATTATTTGGTTAAACCCGAAGTTAAGTACCTTCGGGCTCATTTCGTACTAATTGGTATTTAAAGCGAACCGATGCGATCTTTTAATTTATGATCCAACGATAATTTACCGCCACCGTTTAATGCTAAGGCAATGGTGATAGCTAGTAACGCTAAACCAAACTCATAGCCGTTATTGCTCATAAATAATCCATTTGGCAGGTGGACCGTAATAATTGCGACCAACATAGTCATTGCTAGTACTAATGCTGCGGGGCGCGTTAATAATCCAAGCAACAGTGCAATACCACCAAAGAATTCTGCGCTACCTGCCGCCAGAGCCATCAAGTAGCCCGGCTCTAAACCTATTGATGCCATCCATTGGCCTGTCCCTTCTAAACCGTAGCCACCGAAACTCCCAAATAATTTTTGTGCGCCATGGGCTACAAAAATAACCCCAGCAATTAGACGCATTAGCAAACTGCTAAGGCTATTGTCCGTTGTAAGTACTCGCTGAATAAAAGCTTTATTCATCATGTTATCTCCTAAATGCATCAGTAATGTTGTTTGATTTGTCTACTATATTGCAATGATTACACAGATAATAACGGAACATTTTGACCTTTATGCTCAATAAAACTGAATTGTTTTTTTTATACAAGGTGCTGCTTGATACCTCGTTGTAAGATCTGCAGGTGTCAGATCTAAGAGCATGAACTTACAGTACATGCAACATTGCTTACAGGCGAATACTTTCCAAGTAAAAATTAAAGAGGAGGAGGCTTAGCACCCAGGTGAAAGGAAGGTTGACATCCTCCCCGACCTAAAGGACGGGGATTCCTACTGCTAGACGACCATGCCCGGCCGCGAGAATGTTACGTGCCGCGTTGATATCGCGATCGTGAGCGACACCACACCCACTGCACGTCCATTCTCTTATTCCAAATCCTGCGATACCTTTCAGCCTCGATTCGGGAAAATTGCCACAACTCGAACAGGTTTGGGTGGTGTATGCCTCGTCAACTTCCTTTAAAAAAATGCCTGCGTGAGCGCATTTATAGCCCAGCATTGTTTTTAATTGACCCCAGCCAGCGTCCAGCACTGACTTGGCCATCGTGGTTTTAACGAGTTTTAAACTACTGACATTGCCCACATAGATTTCACCGCAGCGGTTGACCAGCGTGCGGCTGAACTTGTGCAGTGCATCTTTTCTACGGTTAGCAATCTTGGCGTGAAGGGTTTTGACTTGGGTTTTATTTCTAGCCCGTTGTGCTATGGCTAATTTTTCCTCAAGGCCACGATAGAAGCGGCCCGCTTCTAGCTTGGTGCCATCCGAGCAGGTGGCTGTATCAGTTAAGCCAAGGTCAATACCGATGCGATCTTGGCCGACGGGTATCTCTGCCTGCACATCCACCACTACATTGAAGTACCAGCGGCCAAGGGCATCTTCGTTGAAGCCTACCAGAGCGGAATTTATATTGGCTCAGGCCGTAACTGTCCCACACCTTGAAGTAGTGGCCATTATGGTAGACCTGCCCGTTTTTCCATTGAGCTGCACCTGTATTGACGGGTATCAGGTTTGACTGTGCAGCCCAAGCTCTTTACCTGCGCCCTTTGTGTAGGGTGCATATCATACGCAGACAAAAACATACCACGCTCTTTAATCGAGCGTTGACTTAATTCATTAACAAAGTTCCAGACGAAATTGACGCTGCGAGCCATGCTGTTTAGCAAGGGCACATGCCTGTCTCGGACTCGGACTTTTAATGTTTTGGTGTGCCTTATCATACTGTATACAATACCAGTGTCAGTCTGTACTGCAAAGACTTTAGCAACCTGTTAAGGGGTTAAGGGGCTGCTTACGCAGCCCTCGCTATCCACCCTCTCACTAAAAGTACGAGGTCTTACGCGATTTTGATAAAGATTCATTAACAGTGTTTGTGCATACCGTTACCTGTGGATAACTTAGTGGATATCTTTACACATACACAATTGATATGTGATTAGCTTCTAAATATTGAATGAGGTTATTGGGTGCTTATTATTTTAAATTTTGCAAAAATAAAGTATTAATCCTAGCTGCTTTACCTGTGTATAACTTTGTGGGTAACTTGGGGTAAGTGGTCTTTTAGGTATGCAGAGAAACTGTTCAACGTGTCATTGCTATCTTTTACTCAAGCCTTGGAAACTACCTATAGACCTTGTATTTACTGACTTAAAGCCTATTTATATATTTTTTAAAAAAAGACAGTGCATTTGTTTTTTGTAAAAATACACTTGAGTGGACTTTATAATCACTTCTTCGTACGTATTTTTAGGCTGTGCATAACTTTCAAATAAGAATCTAACTGAGGTGACGTCACCTCATGATTTCTCTGTGGATAAGTTGGTTTTAACAATTGCTAGCAGAATTCCCCCACCTTTTAGGTGGGGGGATAAATGCGATTGCATGATGAAATAAGACTCATTCTTCAGCATAAGCATGGATAGGCTTGAAAGTAAGTGCTGTTAGACATAAATGCGCATTCGGGCTTTTTGCTCAATTATCACTGATACTTGTCACTAAGTACCGCTGGAAGATATTTGATGCTGTTGTATCAAGCAGAGCAAAAAAGATTTTTGATCGCATTGCGCCTCACTATAAAATTGAGTGCATAGAATGGAGTCATGACAAAGATCACGTTCATATTCTGTTCAAACGGTTACTGTTACCAACCGCTCAATCAAACTATCTAAGGTGGGGCATGTTAAAGCTAGGATTGATCGCAAGAACAAAAGTTACACGGTATCAAGAACACCGTCCGGCAACTACTTTTCCAGTGTACTGGTTGAAACTATTGCCCCACCATTACTCAAAACCAACAGCAATATAAGCATTGATTTAGAGTTAACAGACTTTATTCTGATGTCAGACTAAACACGAGGCTCATCCTAAGTTTTTAGCCAACTCAAGGAAGGGTTACCTGTTGGATATCAATGACAGAAACCCTCGGTGCGAAGGAGTTAGCCGAATCAATCTGCATAACCTCTGCTGTGGTGCAACGCCCCCACCAAGTCTGTGCATGACCTAGAAAACCGCCAATTCTAAAGTGACGGGTAGTTCATAAGTACAGTTCCCCACACAATTACGGCACAAAAAAGGGGCTTAACCGCCAATATTTACTTGATTTACAGGGGGTTAAACTCTGTGGAGAACCCTAAGTGAGATAGGTTGATAACACGTGACTAATTCTGTGGATAACTTGACTTGTGGATAACTCGACTTGTTATCCACAAGTTTAATTGGCTTATCCAACGTACCTATTCGCCCTTAAGCACAGATAGATACATAACCTAAAGTATTGATTTATAAGGGTTTTATAGAGTTATCTACAGAAGATTAGCTCAGTAGTAGTAACAGCATTAATAAGCTTTATATCTTTATTCTATATTTATTATTTTTTACCTGTAAATTTATCTGTGTACAAAAATTAAGCAATGAAAGCTTCTGCAAAGAACAAGAAAAATCTATACAATTGCTGACTTAGAGCTCGCTATCGCCAACCAATCGGCTTAAATGCAAATGCATAAGTGTATAAATTCACCTTTGCACTGATGAGCTCATCCGTATTTATCTAAAATCCTGAGGTATATGGTGGATTATCCTTCTCGTTTTGACGTGATAATAATTGGTGGTGGCCACGCTGGTACGGAAGCTGCACTCGCAGCTGCTCGTATGGGGGTTAAAACTTTATTACTAACCCACAACATCGAAACCCTCGGGCAGATGAGTTGTAATCCAGCAATTGGTGGTATTGGTAAAAGCCACTTAGTTAGAGAAATTGATGCTCTTGGCGGAGCCATGGCAAAAGCAGCTGATTTAAGCGGTATTCAATTTCGTATTTTAAACAGTCGAAAAGGACCAGCTGTACGTGCAACACGGGCACAAGCTGACCGTATTCTTTATAAAGCAGCAATCCGTGAAGTATTAGAAAATCAACCTAATTTATGGATTTTTCAACAAGCGGTTGAAGACCTTATCGTTGAAAATGATGACGTTCGAGGTGCCGTAACCCAGATGGGTTTACGTTTTTTTGCTGATAACGTTGTATTAACAACAGGAACGTTCTTAGGTGGAGTGATCCACATCGGTTTAGATAACTACTCTGGTGGGCGTGCAGGCGATCCTCCTGCAAATGCATTAGCTAAACGTATGCGTGAACTTTCTTTAAGAGTTGATCGGTTAAAAACAGGTACCCCTCCTCGTATTGATGCCCGTTCTGTAGATTTTTCAGTTATGACTGAACAGCCCGGTGATTCACCAATGCCAGTGATGTCATTTATGGGTAAGCCAGAACAACATCCAGAACAAGTCAGTTGTTGGATTACTCACACCAATAGTCGTACACATGAAATTATTGCCAATAACCTAGATCGATCACCGATGTATGCAGGCGTGATTGAAGGAGTCGGTCCACGCTATTGTCCTTCTATCGAAGATAAGATTCATCGTTTTGCTGATAAAGACAGCCATCAAATCTTTTTAGAACCAGAAGGTTTAAGAACCCATGAGCTGTATCCAAATGGTATTTCCACATCTTTGCCATTTGATGTGCAATTAGATTTAGTGCATTCAATCCGAGGTATGGAAAACGCACATATTATTCGCCCTGGCTATGCCATTGAATACGATTACTTTGATCCACGTGACTTGAAGTACAGTTTAGAAACCAAAGTAATTAACGGCTTGTTCTTTGCAGGACAAATCAATGGTACAACCGGTTATGAAGAAGCAGGTGTACAAGGTTTATTAGCGGGTAGTAACGCTGCATTACGTGCTCAAGGAAAAGACAGTTGGCATCCTCGTCGTGATGAAGCTTATCTTGGCGTATTAATTGACGATTTAATCACATTAGGTGCACAAGAACCCTATCGTATGTTCACTTCACGTGCGGAATATCGTTTGATTTTACGTGAAGATAACGCAGATATGCGACTCACTGAAAAAGGTCGAGAAATTGGTTTAGTTGATGATGAGCGTTGGGCATTTTTTGAGGCAAAACGTGAAGCTATTGCACAAGAAGAACAGCGTTTAAAAGACACTTGGATACGACCAGGAACACCAATGGGAGAGGCAGTGATGAAGAAATTCAATACACCGCTAACCCATGAGTACAACTTACTTAATCTGCTGGCGCGACCTGAAATTAATTACCTTGATCTCATTGAAGTAACAGGTAATGGCATTACTGATGAGCAAATTGCTCAGCAAATAGAGATTAAAACTAAATATGCTGGTTATCTTAGTCGTCAACTTGATGACATTGCTAAAATGCGCGCCAGTGAAGAGGTTAAGCTACCGGCAGAACTGGATTACACTTCTATTTCAGGGTTATCCAAAGAAGTTCAACAAAAATTAATTGATAGTCGGCCTGAAACCTTAGGGCAAGCTTCACGTATACCTGGGGTTACCCAAGCAGCTATTTCTTTATTAATGGTCTATTTGAAAAAGCATAAAGTGAGCCAGATGTTGGAGCAACCAGATTCATGAGTATGACTGCACGGCATGCGCAAGAACTGACTCAAGGCGCCAAAAAGCTTAATGTAAATCTAAGTCAGCAGCAGCAAGAGTTACTACTGCAGTATTTAGGTTTATTGATTAAGTGGAATAAAGCTTACAACTTAACTGCAGTGCGTAATCCCAATGAAATGGTGTCACGCCATCTACTTGATAGTTTAAGTGTAGTGGAATATGTCGATCTCTATGGGGATAATTGGTTAGATGTAGGTAGCGGTGGAGGAATGCCTGGTGTGCCCCTAGCGATTATGTTTCCAGAGCGACGGTTTACTTTGCTAGATTCCAATGGCAAAAAAACACGATTTCTGACTCAAGTAAAACTAGAGCTTAAATTGGATAACTTAGAAGTTATCCACAGCCGAGTAGAGGACTATACTCCACAACAAGCTTTTACTGGCATTATTTCTCGTGCTTTCAGTGCGCTGGCTGACTTTACTCAGTGGACACGCCACCTTGGTGACCTAAACACCAAGTGGTTAGCCATGAAAGGTGTACATCCTGATGATGAGTTACAAGCATTGCCAGAAGATTTTCGTCTTGAAAGTTGTCAGATTTTAAAAGTACCAGGCTGTCAAGGGCAGCGGCACTTGCTGATCTTGCAACGTCATTCATAATTTAGGAGACAACATGGGCAAGGTCGTGGCAATTGCCAACCAAAAAGGTGGAGTCGGTAAAACTACAACATGCATTAACTTAGCAGCGTCGCTTGTAGCAACACGCCGCCATGTGTTGTTAATTGATCTTGATCCGCAAGGCAACGCTACTATGGGTAGTGGAGTTGATAAGCATAGCTTGGAACATTCAGTGTTGGATGTGCTAACAGGACAAGCTGACTTAATTGATGTGATGCAGTTTTCAGAGGAGGGTGGCTATCAATTGCTGCCTTCTAACCGTGATTTAACTGCAGCAGAAGTTGTGCTTTTAGATCTACCCAACAAAGAACGCCGCTTATTGGATGCTTTAGCACCGGTACGCAGTAACTATGACTATATTTTGATCGATTGTCCGCCTTCTTTGAGTATGCTGACTATTAACGCAATGGTTGCGGCCGACGCTGTAATTATTCCGATGCAGTGTGAGTATTTTGCTTTGGAAGGATTAACAGATTTAATCGGTAGCATTCAACGCATTGCCGATCAGTTGAATCCTGAACTGGAAATAGAAGGTATTTTGCGAACCATGTATGATCCACGGTTAAGTTTAACCAATGATGTGTCGCAACAACTCAAAGATTATTTTGGCGAAAAACTATATGACACCGTTATTCCACGTAATGTGCGCTTAGCAGAAGCACCTAGTCATGGTTTGCCAGTTTTGGCTTACGATAAAAAGTCACGTGGAGCTTTAGCTTATTTGGAGCTTGCTGCTGAGCTATCACGTCGTCAGCGTGCCAAACAGCGTGCTGCAAAACACGCATAAGGAATCACTATGGCGGTTAGAAAACGCGGCCTCGGACGAGGACTTGATGCATTATTGAGCAGTGCGACAGCGAATACTTTGCAAGATCAGGCAGTAAAAGCCAATGCAAATGAGTTACAGCATTTAAGCTTAACTTGTATTCGGCCAGGAAAATATCAGCCACGTCGCGATATGGATCAAGCCAGTTTAGAAGAGTTGGCGCAGTCCATTAAAGCTCAGGGTGTGATGCAACCCATTGTTGTCCGTCTCGTTGCAAAAAATATTTATGAAATTATTGCTGGTGAGCGCCGCTGGCGTGCATCAAAATTGGCAGGATTGGAGAGTATTCCTGCTTTAGTGCGTGATGTCAGTGATGAAGCTGCCATCGCCATGGCTTTAATTGAAAATATTCAGCGGGAAGATTTAAATCCGGTTGAAGAAGCCATTGCTTTGCAACGCTTGCAAAAAGAGTTTGAATTGACTCAACAAGAGGTTGCCAATGCGGTGGGAAAATCGCGCGCAAGTGTGGCGAACTTATTGCGTTTAATCAGTTTGCCTGATGAGGTGAAAACTTTGCTTGCCCATGGTGATTTAGAAATGGGGCATGCGCGGGCTTTGTTAGGGTTACCTGAAGATCTGCAAATAGAAGCAGCGCGAGATGTTGTGGCTAAAGGGCTAACGGTAAGACAAACCGAGGCCATGGTACGCAATATGCAGGTAGAGAAGCCTGCTAAAGAGAAACCCATAATTGACCCAGATGTTCAGCGTTTGGAAACAAAACTAGCCGAGCGACTAGGTACGAAAGTGCAGATCAAACACGGTCAAAAAGGCAAAGGACAGCTGGTAATCAGTTATGGCACATTAGAAGAGTTGCAAGGGGTTTTGGCACATATTCGCTAAGTTTTTATAGCTGTTGGTCTTATATATTGACATGACAGTTGAATGAACAGCGTTAGCCAACTATACTTTGCGCGCAATTTTGTTGCTATTTTTGTTTCGATGAAACAAATAGCGAAGGAATCAGGCAAACAGTGGCGTATCGAAATAAAGTTCCTTTTCATCGGCAGCCAATGTTTCGCGTCATCGTGCTACAGGCTACGGTGGGTGTTCTGATCGGATTGTTATTTGGGTTAGTACAAGGATGGACTGCAGCTTACTCGGCATTGCTTGGTGGGCTGGTAGCAGTCATACCGAACGTGTATTTTACATACAAGGCATTCCAGTATTTTGGTGCACGTTCAATCGCCGTAATCGTCCAGTCTTTTTGGGCTGGTGAGATGGGCAAACTAATACTTACAGCAGTGTTTTTTGCAGTGCTGTTTTTGGGGGTGAAACCATTGAATGTGTTTGCTGTGTTCTCTGGTTATATATTGGTGCAGATTACATCTGCAACATCACTTCTTTTGACTAAAAGCTTTCTAAAGCGTTGAGCGGTTGAGGCATTTATGGCACAAAGTTCTGCTGAATATATTCAGCACCACCTACAAAATCTTACCTTCGGTAAACTAGACGGTACATGGCAATTTGCTGAAACTGCTGAGCAAGCCCAAGCAATGGGTTTCTGGGCAATTCACGTGGATACCATGGCGATGTCATTGCTGATGGGTTTTTTATTCTTGTTTTTATTCCGTCGTGTTGCTGTAAAGGCAAATGAAGGAGTACCAACAGGACTACAAGGCTTTGTCGAAGTGGTGGTTGAGTTTGTACAAAACATGGTTCGCGATACTTTTTACGGTCGCAGCTCCCTGATTGCACCTTTAGCATTGACCATTTTCATGTGGATTTTGCTAATGAACAGCTTAAAATGGATCCCAATTGATGTGATTCCAGGCTTAGCAGCTGCTGCAGGTATTCCTAACTTTAAATATGTACCTACAGCTGATCCAAACGCTACGTTCGGTATCTCTATCGGTGTCTTTTTCTTAATTGTTTTCTATAGCATTAAGATTAAAGGCGTGGGTGGATTTGCTAAAGAGCTGTCATTTACCCCTTTTAAACACTGGTCGTTGATTCCTTTTAACTTATTCCTTGAGTTACTAGGTTTGTTGACCAAACCACTAAGCTTAGCATTACGTCTGTTTGGTAACATGTATGCTGGTGAAGTGGTGTTTATCCTGATTGCGCTACTGCCGTTTTACGTTCAGTGGGCGCTTTATGGGCCATGGGCAATCTTCCATATTCTGGTGATCCCGTTACAGGCCTTTATCTTCATGGTGCTGTCAATCGTTTACCTGAGCGCAGCCCACGAGAGCCATTGACGCGAAAGCGAGCGTTAATCCAAAACTTTAACTGTAAACCTTAAAACTTAAAACTCTAGGAGTAACTATGGAAATCGTAATTATCGCTGCCGCCATCATCATTGGTATGGGCGCATTAGCTACTGGTATCGGCTTTGCACTGTTAGGTGGCAAACTGCTCGAATCAACAGCGCGTCAGCCTGAGTTGGCACCGCAATTACAAACTAAAACCTTCATCATGGCTGGTTTACTTGACGCCGTACCAATGATCGGTGTTGGTATCGCTATGTACCTGATCTTCGTTGTTGCTCCAGGTATGGCAGGCTGATCTAGCGATTTCATCGCGCAGTAAATTTATTTGCTGCGCGAAGTTATCTTTCAGATACACAACGAAATAGCATGAGGTAGATCAGTGAATATTAACTTGACACTTGTTGGTCAATTGATTGCCTTCGCTATTTTTGTCTGGTTCTGCATGAAGTTCGTATGGCCACCAATTACGAATGCAATGGATGCACGCCAGAAGAAAATTGCTGAAGGTTTAGATGCAGCTGGACGCGCCGAGCGCGATCTAAAGCTAGCTCAAGAAAAAGCGACAGAACTGTTGCGTGATACTAAAAAAACTGCTGCAGAGATGCTTGAAAAGGCGAATAAAACAGCGAGTGAAATTGTTGAAGAAGCTAAGCAACAAGCGCGCGAAGAAGGCGACCGTTTGATTGCAAGTGCTAAATCAGAGATTGATCTTGAGGTAAATCGCGTTAAAGAAGATCTCCGTGCGCAAGTTTCAGTATTGGCGATTGCGGGTGCAGAGAAAATCCTCGATTCATCGGTGGATGCAAGTGCTCACAATAAAATGGTCGAACAATTGGCCGCACAACTTTAAGCGAGGCAAGCGATGCTGAATATCAATACGCTTGCTCGACCTTACGCAAAAGCAGCTTATGAGCATGCTTCAGCAGCAGGTCAAGTTGACGCTTGGTCTGCGATGTTGGCACTCACTGCAGCGGCGGTAACTGAGCCGGTCGTTCTTAAGCAGCTGGGTAAACCAGAGCTGACTCAAGATGACAAGGTCGCGTTTCTAAAGCAACTGTGTGATGGCGATATCGATGACTCTTTCGGTAATTTCCTCAGTATTCTGAGTGAAAATGACCGTTTGACTTTACTTCCAACGGTGAGCGAAATGTTTGAAGCTGTTAAGGCTCAGGCAAATCGTACCTTGGAAGTTGAAGTGCAGTCGGCTTTTGAGCTTAGCGCAGAACAACTCCAAACACTGGCTGCCGCCTTATCTAAGCGGCTTGATCGTACCGTTCAACCCAAAGCGACTGTAAATCCCGCTTTAATTGGCGGTTTGCACATTCGTGCTGGTGACTTAGTTATTGACGGCTCGGTCCGCGGCAAACTGAATAAGTTAGCCGAAGCGTTGAAATCCTGATTTGAGGGGCATGGCATGCAGCAACTGAATCCTTCCGAGATTAGCGAGATCATTAAGCAGCGTATAGCTCAGCTTGATGTATCTGCGCAAGCCCGTAATGAAGGCACAATCGTCAGCTTGTCTGACGGTATCGTACGTATCCACGGCTTAGCCGATGTAATGTACGGTGAAATGATTGAATTCCCAGGTGGTATTTTTGGTATGGCACTGAACTTGGAGCGCGACTCCGTAGGTGCTGTAATTCTGGGTAGCGCTTTCGGTCTAACCGAAGGCATGAGCGCCAAGTGCACAGGACGTATTTTAGAAGTTCCGGTTGGTCCAGAACTTTTAGGTCGTGTTGTGGATGCACTGGGTAATCCGATTGATGGTAAAGGCCCAGTCGAAACCAAACTAACTGATGCAGTTGAAAAAGTTGCACCGGGTGTAATTTGGCGTAAGTCGGTCGACGAGCCTGTGCAAACAGGTTATAAATCTGTCGATGCGATGATTCCGGTTGGTCGTGGTCAGCGTGAGTTGATCATTGGTGACCGTCAGATTGGTAAAACAGCTCTAGCTGTTGACGCCATTATTAACCAAAAAGACAGCGGTATTAAGTGTGTTTACGTTGCAATTGGTCAGAAGCAATCGACCATTGCTAACGTTGTACGTAAGCTTGAAGAACACGGTGCGCTGAGCAACACTATTATTGTTGCAGCAAGTGCATCTGAATCTGCTGCACTGCAATATCTAGCACCTTATGCTGGTTGCACCATGGGTGAGTACTTCCGTGACCGTGGTGAAGATGCGTTAATCGTTTACGATGACCTATCTAAACAAGCTGTAGCATATCGTCAAATTTCTCTCTTGCTACGTCGTCCACCAGGACGTGAAGCGTACCCAGGTGACGTGTTCTACCTCCACAGTCGTTTGTTGGAGCGTGCATCACGTGTATCTGAAGAGTACGTTGAAGAGTTCACTAAAGGTGAAGTGAAAGGTAAAACCGGTTCTTTAACTGCTCTGCCTATCATTGAAACCCAAGCAGGTGACGTTTCAGCATTCGTACCAACCAACGTAATTTCTATTACTGATGGTCAGATTTTCCTAGAGTCAGCTATGTTTAACTCAGGTATCCGTCCAGCAGTTAACGCAGGTATTTCGGTATCGCGTGTTGGTGGTGCTGCTCAGACTAAGATCATTAAGAAGCTGTCTGGTGGTATTCGTACCGCTTTGGCTCAATACCGCGAATTAGCGGCTTTTGCTCAGTTTGCTTCTGATTTAGACGAAGCAACACGTAAGCAGCTTGAGCACGGTGAGCGTGTTACCGAGTTGATGAAGCAGAAACAGTATGCACCAATGTCAATCGCTGATATGTCTGTGTCACTGTATGCTGCTGAACGTGGCTACTTAGCTGATGTAGAAGTTAATAAAGTGGGTGCTTTCGAGGCAGCCTTGTTAGCCTTCTTCAAACGTGACTACGCTGACTTAATGGCGAAAATCAATGAGAAGGGTGACTTTAATAACGATATCGACGCTTCTATTAAAGAAGGTATCGAGAAGTTTAAGGCCACTCAGAGCTGGTAAGCCGCAGCGGGAGTATTAAAACTCCCGCTTGCTTAACCTGAAGGGTGACAAATGGCAGGCGCAAAAGAGATTCGCAGTAAAATTGCGAGCATCACAAGTACGCAAAAGATCACCAGTGCCATGGAGAAAGTGGCGGTCAGTAAAATGCGCAAAGCACAACAGCGCATGGTTACAGGTCGTCCTTATGCAGAGCGTATTCGTCAGGTCATTGGCCATTTAGCTGAAGCCAATGCTGAGTACAAGCATGAATTCATGGTCGAACGTCCGGTTAAACGTGTAGGTTACATCGTTGTTACATCGGATCGTGGTCTGTGCGGTGGTCTGAACTTTAACCTGTTCAAGGCCCTGTTTAATAACATGAAGGACTTACAACAAGAGGGCGTTCAAGCAGAATTCTGCGTGATCGGCAAGAAAGGCGTAAGTTTCTTCAAAGGCCAAGGGCTCAGTATCACTGCTGCAATCACCGATTTAGGTGAGGAGCCAGGGATTAATGACCTGATTGGCAGTATCAAAATTATGCTGGATGCCTTCTCTGAAGGCCGTCTCGATCGTTTGTACATAGTATCGAATAAGTTTGTAAATACTATGACGCAAAAACCAACAGTTGAGCAGTTAGTGCCACTAGCGGTTGAAGGCGAGGGGCTGGATGGTGATCGTATTGGTTCTTGGGATTATATTTATGAGCCCGGTGCCCAGCAGTTGCTGGACTCACTGATTGTTCGTTATATCGAATCTCAGGTGTACCAAGCGGTTGTTGAGAACACAGCATGCGAACAAGCAGCTCGAATGATTGCGATGAAGAATGCAACAGATAACGCTGGCGATCTTATTGATAACCTTCAACTGGTTTACAACAAAGCTCGTCAAGCAGCAATCACTCAAGAAATTTCAGAAATCGTCGGCGGCGCTGCCGCGGTTTAAGAACGGTTCAAATATTCAGAGGAACCAGATATGAGTAGCGGACGTATCGTTCAAATCATCGGCGCCGTTATCGACGTGGAATTTCCACGCGAACAGGTACCGAACATTTATGACGCACTGAAAGTACAGGGCGTTGAAACTACACTCGAAGTTCAACAGCAGTTGGGTGACGGTGTAGTACGTACTATTGCCATGGGTTCGACCGAAGGTCTAAAACGTGGTTTAGAAGTGGTTAATACAAACGGACCTATTACTGTACCAGTGGGTGTTAAAACTCTTGGTCGTATTATGGACGTACTGGGTAACCCAATTGATGAAGCGGGTCCAATTGGCGAAGAAGAGCGTTGGGGTATTCACCGCGCTGCACCTTCTTACGCTGAGCAAGCAGGCGGCAATGAAATTTTAGAGACAGGTATTAAGGTTATTGACCTGATTTGCCCATTCTCTAAAGGTGGTAAAGTCGGTTTGTTCGGTGGTGCCGGTGTTGGTAAAACCGTAAACATGATGGAGCTGATCCGTAACATTGCGATCGAGCACAGCGGTTACTCAGTATTCGCGGGTGTGGGTGAGCGTACTCGTGAAGGTAACGACTTCTATCACGAGATGAAGGACTCTAACGTACTCGATAAAGTAGCACTGGTTTATGGTCAGATGAACGAACCACCAGGTAACCGTTTACGTGTTGCTTTGACTGGTTTGACCATGGCGGAAAAATTCCGTGACGAAGGTCGTGATGTATTGTTGTTTATTGACAACATTTACCGTTACACCTTGGCTGGTACTGAGGTATCTGCATTATTAGGTCGTATGCCTTCTGCAGTAGGTTACCAACCAACGTTGGCTGAAGAAATGGGTGTTCTGCAAGAGCGTATTACCTCGACTAAAGCAGGTTCTATTACTTCTATTCAAGCCGTTTACGTACCTGCGGATGACTTAACTGACCCATCGCCAGCAACTACGTTTGCGCACTTGGATGCTACCGTTGTTTTGTCCCGTGACATTGCATCTTTGGGTATTTACCCTGCTATTGACCCACTGGACTCAACTTCACGTCAGCTTGACGCTGCTGTGATTGGTCAAGAGCACTATGATTGTGCTCGTGGTGTTCAATATGTATTGCAACGTTACACAGAGCTTAAAGATATTATTGCGATTCTAGGTATGGACGAGCTGTCTGAAGAAGATAAGCAGTTAGTATCTCGTGCACGTAAAATCCAGCGCTTCCTATCTCAGCCATTCTTCGTGGCAGAAGTCTTTACTGGTGCGCCAGGTAAATACGTATCGCTGAAAGAAACCATCCGTGGTTTCCAAGGTATCTTGAATGGTGACTACGATGACATGCCAGAACAAGCGTTCTACATGGTTGGTACCATCGATGAAGCCATTGAAAAAGCGAGCAAAATGTAATTTGCAAACCTTTTTGGTGAGCAATATGGCGACGGATGCTTTGGCATCCGTGCAGCCAAAAAACTGAGGCGATCTATATGGCCATAACAGTCCAGTGTGACATTGTTAGTGCAGAAGAAGAGTTGTTCTCCGGTTTGGTCGAAATGGTCATTGCTCATGGTCACATGGGTGATTTGGGTATTTTACCTGGCCACACTCCCTTGATTTCTACAATCAAGCCGGGCCCTGTCCGGGTGATTAAGCAGGGTGGTAGCGAAGAGGTGTATTACATCTCTGGTGGCTTTATCGAAGTACAACCAAAGTCAGTTAAGGTATTAGCAGATACGGCTATCCGTGCTAAGGATCTTGATGAAGCTGCTGCGCTAGAAGCGAAAAAAGCTGCTGAGCAAGCAATTCAGCAGAGCAGTGCTGATTTTGATTACGCATCTGCTGCAGCCCGCTTAGCTGAAGCGGCAGCACAGTTACGTACGATTTCTGAGCTGCGCAAAAATATTCGTCGATAAGCAAATCATGCTTCATCGCGACAATAAAAAAGGGTAGCCTAAGGTTACCCTTTTTTATTGCTTATTTTTAATACATTAAGCACTTACATACTTCACTTAGGATTAATTGCATGTCGTTGGATATTGTTATTCTCGCTGCTGGCCAAGGTACGCGAATGCGTTCGGCCTTACCGAAAGTATTGCACCCCATTGCTGGAAAATCCATGCTGGCACACGTTGTAGATACTGCGCGCAAGTTAAAACCACAGAGCATTCAGGTGGTTATTGGTCATGGTGCAGAAACTGTGCGTGAGCAATTATCTGACGATGATGTCAGTTTTGTAGTGCAAAGCGAACAGTTGGGCACGGGACATGCTGTGGCACAGGCACTACCTAACCTTAAAGCAGAAAACACCTTGGTGCTATATGGTGATGTGCCACTGATTGAGGCAAGTACTTTAGAAAGCTTGCTGACTCAGCTGAGTGCTAACAGTATGGCACTATTAACGGTTCATCTAGATAATCCTGCTGGTTATGGCCGCATTATGCGTAATGAAACAGGCGCAGTGCAAGCCATTGTTGAGCACAAAGATGCCAACCCTGAACAGCTAAAAGTCCGAGAAGGTAATACTGGTATATTAGCTGCTCCACGTGAGCGTATGGCTGATTGGTTAGGTCGCTTGTCTAATAGTAATGCGCAAGGTGAATATTACTTAACAGATATTATTGCCATGGCAGTAGAAGAAGGTTTCATGGTAGCAACTGAGACTGCCAACGATACGATGGAAGTACAAGGTGCTAATGACCGTTTGCAACTTTCTGAATTAGAGCGACACTATCAAAAACGCGCTGCTGAGACTCTAATGGCACAGGGTGTTACTTTACTTGATCCCTCTCGTTTTGATCTGCGAGGTGAAGTGACAGTAGGACGTGATGTTTTTATTGATATTAATGTGATCTTAGAGGGTAAGGTTGAAATCGCAGATAATGTCTCTATTGGTCCTAACTGTGTGATTAAAGACTCTATTTTACGCAGTGGTGCAGTGGTTAAAGCCAATAGTCACCTTGAAGGTGCTGAAGTTGGTGAGGGAGCAGATTGTGGTCCTTTTGCACGCTTACGCCCAGGGACTGTGCTAGCTGCTAATGCTCATGTGGGAAACTTTGTTGAGTTGAAAAATACTCATCTAGGTGAAGGTGCTAAAGCTGGACATTTAAGCTATCTAGGTGACAGTGAAATTGGAGCGCGTACTAATATTGGTGCAGGTACTATTACTTGTAACTACGATGGTGCTAATAAGTTTAAAACTGTAATGGGTGAAGATGTCTTTATTGGCTCGAACAGTTCTTTGGTTGCACCCTTAAACTTAGGTGATGGTTCAACAACTGGAGCAGGTTCGACAATTACCGCAGATGTTCCTGCACAAGCTCTAGCGGTGGGGCGTGGACGCCAACGTAACTTAGAAAACTGGCCTCGTCCAACCAAGCGCTAAATATTTAGCATTTACAGCACATTAATAAAAAAGCTGCTTAATACTTGGATGATTAAGCAGCTTTTTATTGTGATAAAGATTATCAAAATCGCGTAAGACCTTGTGCTTTTAGTGCGGGGATGGATAGCGAGGGCTGCGTAAGCAGCCCCTTAACAGCTTGCTAAAGTCTTTGCAGTATAGGTTGAACTGGTATTGTATACAGTATGATGAAGTACACCAAAACATTAAAAGTTCGAGTACAAGATAGGCATGTGCCCTTGCTAAACCGCATGGCTCGCAGCGTCAATTTCGTCTGGAACTTTGTTAATGAATTAAGTCAACGCTCGATTAAAGAGCGAGGTGTGTTTTTGTCTGCTTTTGATACGCATCCCTACACTAAGGGCGCAGGTAAAGAGCTTGTGCTGCACAGCCAAACCTTGCAGTGCGTTGCAGGTGAGTATGTCACACGCCGCAAGCAGTTTAAGAAGGTGCGGCTGAACTGGCACAAATCAGCAGGCGGTGTATGCCGCTCACTGGGCTGGATACCCGTCAATACGGGTGCGGCACAATGGAAAAACGGGTAGATCTATCATAGCGGCCACTATTTTAAGGTCTGGGATAGCTACGGTTTGAGCCAATATAAATTCCGCTCGGCCAGTTTCAATGAAGATGCCCGTGGCCGCTAGTACTTCAATGTTGTGGTTGATATGGAGGTCGAACCAAGCAAAGGCCAAGACCGTATCGGTATTGACCTGGGTTTGACCGACACTGCCACCTGCTCGGATGGCATAAAACTGGAAGCGGGTCGCTTCTATCGTGGCCTTGAGGAAAAATTAGCCATAGCGCAACGAGCCAGAAATAAAACCCAAGTCAAAACCATTCACGCGAAAATTGCTAACCGTAGAAAAGACGCATTGCACAAATTTAGCCGCGAGCTGGTCAACCGCTGTGGTGAAATCTATGTGGGCAACGTCAGTAGTTTAAAGCTCGTTAAAACCACGATGGCCAAGTCAGTGCTGGACGCTGGCTGGGGTCAATTAAAAACAATGCTGGACTATAAATGCGCTCACGCAGGCATTGTTTTTAAGGAAATTGACGAGGCATACACCACCCAAACCTGTTCGAGTTGCGGCAGTTTGCCCGAATCGAGGTCGAAAGGCATCGCAGGACTTGGAATAAGAGAATGGACGTGCAGTGGGTGTGATGTCACCCACGATTGCGATGTTAATGCGGCACGGAACATTCTCGCAGCCGGGCATGGCCGTCTAGCAGTAGGAATTCCCGTCCTTTAGGGTGGGGAGGATGTCAAAAGGATGAATGGAAAATTTGATTGCGTGTTGATATTTGCTGATTCATAGTCCAGAAATCATAAAGCACGCCAAGTAGAAAAAAACCGCCTGTTAGTAAATATAAGATGCCTGTAATCCATTTGCGTTGATACATACGGTGTATGCCAAATACGCCTAGAAATGTGAGTAATATCCAAGCAACATTGTAATCAATGCGCCCTGTGGTATAGCGCATATTAGCTGCACGATCCATGCTAGGTATTAAAAACAAGTCAATAATCCAACCGATAAAGAATAACCCTAAGGTGAAAAACCAAATGGTTCCTGTTATGGGTTTACCATAATAAAAGCGGTGGGAGCCTAAAAAACCAAAAATCCAAAGTAAGTATCCCATCACGGGTGTGTGGCTATCGCTATTGTATTGCATAAAGCTGTCCTTACAGATGTGCTGTAGCAGATATGACTTATTTAAATTGAAAAGGTTGCCTTGTATTCATTGGTTTGCTGATTAAGCTGAGCTTAAATATCTGTTCTGAGGGCTTTACATAAGCCGCAAAGAAAAGCCAGTTCGACGGCAATAAATAGAGGACCAATCGCAACCCCCATCATATCATCGATAAAAGCAGGTTGACGCTCTTCAAAATAATGGTCAATAAATTGGATAATCCGCCCAATGGAAAAATGAGCGACCCCTAGGCTAACCAAGCTGTTGTGTATCAGTGTGCAACTATAAAGACAGAGCAAGAAATATACCCATAGCAATGCCTAAAGGAACATCTAGGTGTAGGTAAAAAGCGTGATTAAAGTTGTTATTCCTAGGGCAGGGTTCCGGTTAATACGGCTGCAGCGCAGTGGGAAAATAGACAGGTCTACCAAAATGGTAGTGGTTGATGTTGAAGCTGGGATACCAGAGGTCAAGAACGTATCGGTATTAATCTAGGCTTAACGGATATGAGGGCTCCAAGCTGGACACTTTTATTATCTCCTTGAAGAGAAGCAGGCTATAACGCAGCGGGCTAGAAATAAAACCCAAGTAAAAAGCATTCACGCTCAGATTGTTAGTTGTAGCAAATAGGCGCTGCACAAGTTCAGCCGCACCTTGGTCAACCGCTGCGGTGAAATCTATATGGGTAATGTGAGTAGCTCAAAGTTCGTTAAAACCAAGATGGCTAAGTCAGTATTGGGTGTTAGTTAGAGGTAATTAAAAATAATGCTAGATTATAAATGCGCTCGCGCAGGCATTGTTTTTAAGGAAGTTAACGAGGCATACACCACCCCACTTGGTTCGGTTTGTGGTAATTTGCTTGAATCGAGGTTGAAAGGTATCGCAGGGCTTGGAATAAGAGAATGGACGTGCAGTGGGTGTGGTGTCGCTCACGATCGCGATATCAACGCGGCACGTAACATTCTCGCGGCTGGGCATAGTCGTCTAGCAGTAGGAATCCCCGTCCTTTAGGTCGGGGAGGATGTCAATGTGCAAAACTGTGTGCAGTAACGTGTTCTTAGAAACCCGATCATTTAAAGTGCATTGTACGCAAAGGTGTCATGTAATCATGTATCCAAAAATGTACTGCATAAAACCTTGAGTTTCTTTACTTAATTTAGGAAGGGTATGAAATACCTAGCATTAATATTTTTACTGATGTTGTCAGGCTGTTCTGGACTGAAAATTGATGATAGCTATCAGTCGGAAGGGCATGATAGTCGTGTGCAATTTATTGTATTGCATTATACGGCAAGTGATTTACCTCGTTCTCTGCAGTTATTAACAGGTGATCAGGTCAGTAGTCACTATTTAATTGCTGAGCAGCCAGCTACAGTCTATCGCTTAGTGGATGAAAACCGTCGAGCGTGGCATGCAGGTGATAGTCAGTGGAGTGGACGTACTTGGCTGAATGCGACCTCTATTGGTATTGAAATGGTTAATCGCGGTTACATTACTGGGCCTGATGGAGAAAAAGTTTGGCAAACTTGGAGTGATCAACAAATCGATACATTAATCGTGCTGTTAAAAGATATTATGCAGCGTCATAACTTAACCCCAGCAAGTATAGTTGGGCATAGTGATATTGCGCCGCAACGTAAAGTGGACCCAGGTCCCTTATTTCCATGGCAGCGCTTAGCTCATGAGGGGTTGATTGACTGGCCAAATCCGCAAGCTGTAGCTTTTTACCTAACAGAGTTTAGTCAGCAAATGCCTTCTGTGGAATGGTTCCAACAACAGCTCGCTAAGATAGGTTATGCGGTACCTGAGCATGGCGAGCTTGATCAAGCAACACGTAATGTGTTGGCCGCTTTTCAAATGAAATATAGGCCGCAGCGTTATGATGGAGAGCCTGACGCACAAACAGCTGCAATGTTATTAGCATTATCCACACAGTTTAATCGCTAACCTGAGGAGCAAATTGCATGTTAAATGGTTTGTGGCTCGGTTTTTTTATTATTGCCAGTATTGCTGGACTTGTGCGTTGGTTTGGTGGAGACCCTGATGTTTGGGCTGCGATGGTAGAAAGCTTATTCAGTATGGCCAAACTATCTGTAGATGTGATGCTGTTACTCTTTGGTACGCTTACGCTATGGTTGGGTTTTTTGAAAATTGCAGAGAGAGCTGGTTTAGTTGATTTGTTAGCGAGGTTGTTGGGGCCTTTATTTTCCAAACTGATGCCAGAAGTGCCTCGAGGTCATCCGGCCTTGGGGTTAATTACGTTGAACTTTGCGGCCAATGGATTGGGTTTAGATAATGCTGCCACACCTATTGGCTTAAAAGCGATGCGCGCTTTGCAAGAACTTAACCCATCGACTAGCAGTGCTAGTAATGCGCAGATTTTATTTTTAGTTTTAAATGCATCCTCCCTGACTTTGTTGCCTGTGACTATTTTTATGTACCGTGCGCAGCAAGGAGCAATCGATCCCACTTTAGTGTTTCTGCCTATCTTATTAGCAACCAGTGCGTCTAGTTTGGTGGGGTTATTATCTGTTGCTTTTATTCAGCGTTTGAAGATTTGGCACCCTGTAGTGCTAGCTTACCTTGTACCATGCGCTTTATTGCTAGGAGGTTTTATGGCCTTGCTTGCAACGTTAAGTGCCACTGCACTGGCCAGCTTATCTTCATTATTGGGAAATCTAACGCTGTTTAGCATCATTATGTGCTTCTTAGTATTAGGTATGGTGCGTAAGGTGCCTGTTTATGAAACCTTTATTGAGGGAGCTAAAGAGGGGGTTGCAGTCGCTAAAGATTTACTTCCTTACCTCATTGCTATGTTGTGTGCTATTGGTGTGTTACGTGCCTCTGGTGCTTTAGAGTTTGGGTTAGATGGTATTCGCTGGTTGATTGAGTGGTTTCAGTGGGATTCACGCTTTGTTGATGCGTTACCGACTGCGATGGTTAAACCTTTCTCAGGTAGTGCAGCCAGAGCGATGCTAATTGAAACCATGCAAAGTCAGGGGGTGGATAGTTTTCCTGCTTTAGTTGCTGCAACAATTCAAGGGAGTACTGAAACTACTTTTTACGTACTCGCAGTTTATTTTGGAGCTGTAGGTATTCAGCGGGCACGGCACGCGGTGGGGTGTGCACTATTAGCTGAGCTGGCTGGTGTGATTGCTGCAATTGGGGTGTGTTACTGGTTCTTTGGCTGATCAGGAGTGGATTGAAGTGAGTGTAAAGTCTTTACGGTTCGCATGGGTCGCTGTGCTAGTAGTAACTTGTCTTGCTTGTGCTGCTCCTTTACCGGAGCATGATCCGAATATGGCTTGGATTGATATCCAAGCTCGTGCTGGGCATCAATTATCAGCACAACGTTTAGATGGCAGGAGAGTGGATGATGCACGGTATGTTCAAGTCAGTCCAGGTGCTCACCAGCTTCAGGTACGTTTAATTTATAATCGGGGAAGTAGTCGAACTGGTGAAAGTCAACGGCGTTGTCTGATCGATATTGTTTATCCAGAGTTTGTCGCAGGTGAGCGTTATCGTATACAAGGGGTGGCACAAGGTTGGATGGTAAGGGCTTGGTTATACGGTAGTGATGGACAGCGTATTGTTGAGAGTTTACCAGTGCGTTGTGGTTCACAATATTGATGTCTTTTAATAATTTTGAAACATTTTGAGTTAAAGGGCTTTACAGCTTTTTAAAAACCTGTAGAATGCGCACCTCGTTAGGCAAACACAGTAATAACTGCTTAGCGTAAGAGTTTGATTCTTAAGGAAAAATCTTAAAAATTAAACTTGACAGGCTGAAGTTCTAGTGTAGAATGAGCGGCCTGCCAAAGAGGCTTAAATACCTCTGTGGCATCAAGGGTTGAGCGGAAGTTAAATTTCCTAAAAATAAACCTTGACAGATTAAATGGTGAGTGTAGAATACGCCACCTCGCTGAAGCAGGTAGCTTCAACGAAACGTTCTTTAACAATTTGAATCAAGCAATTCGTGTGGGTGCTTGTGTCGATGATTGATAGTCAAAAAGATTATCAGCAACACAAGTTACTCTGTGAATTCATAGAGTTATTTTTGTCTTTTTA
>NZ_JAXIVU010000012.1:0-81334 GCF_034259425.1 Denitrificimonas halotolerans | reverse complement strand
ACGCTCTTTAATCGAGCGTTGACTTAATTCATTAACAAAGTCCCAAACGAAATTGACGCTGCGAGCCATGCGGTTTAGCAAGGGCACATGCCTGTCTCGTACTCGAACTTTTAATGTTTTGGTGTGCTTCATCATACTGTATACAATACCAGTACCAACCTATACTGCAAAGACTTTAGCAGTCTGTTAAGGGGTTAAGGGGCTGCTTAAGCAGCCCTCGCTATCCATTCCCGCACTAAAAGTACGAGGTCTTACGCGATTTTGATAAGTAAGCAGCCCTTCAGTACCTTCTGCTCTTCCTTCACAGGCGTTTCCGCCTAGCAAAGGAAAAGTTTCTCTATATTAAGGCACGAGGATGCATACCAATGCTGATCTCAACGATGAATGCAAGTACAACACACTTTATGCAGCTTCAACAATTTCAAAACTATGAGTAATTTCCACCCCTGCACGCCCCAACATAATCGATGCTGAACAGTACTTCTCTGCAGACAGGTCAACTGCGCGCTTGACAACATTCTCTTTCAGCCCATTGCCACTGACAATAAAATGCAAAGTGATCTTGGTGAAAACTTTAGGCTCTACATCAGCTCGCTCTGCATCAATACGCACTTCACAGTCACTCACATCTTGGCGCGACTTCTTTAAAATACTCACCACATCAAAAGTACTGCAGCCCCCTAACCCCATCAAAAGCATTTCCATAGGACGTGCACTTAAATTACGCCCACCATGTTCTTCAGGACCATCCATTACCACCGTATGACCACTGCCAGACTCAGCTAAAAACATGGCTTGCTCAACCCACTTTACTCGTGCCTGCATCACTCCACTCCTTTATTCATGCGAAAAGCGCAAGCTTACCACAGCACCTCCCTCTAGCCGTACCCAGATACAAGATCACCTTAACTCTTAATTTTGTGATGCAGATCACAAATCTAAAACATCCTCACCGAAAACGAGCTAACCTCCAGAACAAATACGGCAAACTTAATATGTAAGCCGCCCAAAGCGCGGCTAGATATAGGTTATGCCTACCATCGAGGGAGACAGCATGGTTGCCATTACATACACACCGCAAATTGAAAATGTCGACTGGTTTCTAGAGCACTGCCAAGTCCATCAGTATGCTAAGAAAAGTACCATTATTGCGCACGACAGTCCTTGTGACTCTTTATATTTTATTTTAGCAGGTACAGTTACGATCTATATTGAAGACAGTAACGAAAAAGCAATGGTAATCACCTATCTCAATCAAGGTAATTTTTTTGGTGAGATTGGACTTTTTATTGGAGATGACAAGCAACGCGAGCGTGTCGCTCTTGCTCAAGCACGTACAGCTTGTGAAATCGCTAAAATAAGCTATGTGAAATTTCGCGAGCTCACACAAATCGACCCTAAAATGCTCTATGTACTTGGCAGTCAAATGGCCAATGCCCTACGTAATACTACAATCAAAGTCGGCAACCTCGCATTCCACGATGTAACAGGACGAGTCGCACGCACACTATTACAACTGTGTAAACAACCAGATGCGATTACTCACCCTGACGGTATGCAAATTAAAGTCACACGCCAAGAAATAGGCCGCATCGTTGGCTGTTCACGTGAAATGGTGGGTCGAGTACTTAAAACACTAGAGAACCAGGAGCTGATCCAGGTTAAAGGCCAAACCATTGTGGTATTTGGTACGCGCTAATCACTTCGGTAAGCCCCAAACACTTATCGATGCACAGGACGCTTTTGCAGTTTGCGCTGCAAAGTGCGTCTATGCATACCCAAAGCTCGTGCTGTTGCTGAGATATTTCCATCATGTTCAGCTAGCACACGCTGAATATGTTCCCACTGTACACGATCTACCGACATAGGGTTGTCCGGTACTAATGCTGCCAAGTCAGCTTGATCGGATAACAGTGCCACTAACACGTCATCTGCATCTGCAGGTTTACACAAATAGTTTGCCGCACCGCGCTTAATGGCTTCGACCGCAGTAGTAATACTTGAATAGCCGGTTAAAATCAGGACCTTCATTTCAGCATCCAGTTCAAGCAACTTCGGTAATAACACCAAGCCTGAGTCGCCCTCCATTTTCAAATCTAGAACTGCAAAATCTGGTAGATCTGCTTTAGCTAAGGCGAGTCCTTCATCTGCTGAGCCTGCAACAGTCACACGTAAACCACGTCGAGTCATCGCGCGAGCCATCACCCGTGTAAAAGTTTCATCATCATCCACTAGCAATAAATGCGGCTGCTCTTCACCCTCAAATAGGTTTATCTCAGTCACTAATAACTCCTCGCTTAAAGCTCTGTATGCACGCGTGGTAAACGCAACTCTGTCAAAGTTCCACCACCGTCTTGGTTATATAACTTTACCGTGCCACCCGAACGAATCACACTGGCTTGACTTAAAAACAAACCCAAACCAAAACCTTTGCCCTTAGTAGTAAAAAAAGGCTTACCCAATTGCTCTGCAATGGCTAAAGGCACTCCTGCACCATAGTCACGAATAGTGATAACAATCCACTGATCATCCCAATCTAAATCTATCTTCAAATTTTCATGACAGGCGTCCGCAGCATTATTTAATAAATTCAATAATGCCTGGCTTAAATCAACCGGCGGCATTAAAGCTGGTGGCATCCCTGTTCCAGAAACTTGATAACGATACGTTGCTTCGGGGCGCATTAAATGCCAACGATCTAAAGATGATTCCAACCATTGCACCACAGTTTGCTCAGCAACTGTTTGACGACGGTCAGCTTCTGCTGCACGTACCAACTGCTGCAAAGTCCCTTTACACAGCTTGACCTGTTCTTGCAATACAGCTAAATCCTCTTGCAAGTCTTTTTCACTGGCATGAGCATGACGCAGCTCAGTCAATAACACGCTCATCGTTGAAAGGGGGGTACTCAATTCGTGGGCAGCTCCGGCTGCCTGAGTTGCTACGGCTAAAAGTTGCTGATCACGCATATTATCTTCACGGCGTGCTGCGCGCAGTTGATCTTGTTCACGCACAGCTTCGGACATTTTTGCAACAAAAAACGTAATAAAAGCAGCAGAAAGAGCAAAATTAAGCCACATACCAAACAAGTGCAATGTAATCAGCAATTCGCCAACCTTTTCCCCTTGCAAATGCAAAGGCTGATACCAGATGAGCAACGCGGTATAACCCGTCAAAGCTAAACCACTTAACACAATAGAATACAGCCAAGGCAAAGTCGCTGCGGCAATGGTTAAAGGCACCAAATAATAGGCAACAAAAGGGTTGGTAGAGCCGCCTACATAGTAAAGCAAACCACTATGAATAAATAAATCCATCCCTAAATGTGCAGCAAATTCCAGCTCAGTCACTGGCCAACTACCACGTAAACGCAAACCAGTTAAAGTGCACATACCCAATGACAATAGCAAAATGATCAGCAATGGCAGCCACTCTAAGACCACCATGCCGCTGACATAAGTAAAGCCCAACGTTCCAGCCTGAGCAGCAAGAACTAAAAGACGAATCCAAGTCAGCCGCCATAGGTTCTGACGGCTAGCAGACAATAACTGTGTAGGTGCCAGCATAATTTCTCCTCGAGATATCCTTAGAGTATAACTGCCTCACAGCTTATCCTGATAAATCATTGAGCACTCACAGTCACCCAAGGAACCTTACCCTGAGTATACTGTCTTTTCCTTACTGCACCCCTGCCAATGGAGTCATAACAATGCAGTTTTTACGCTTAAGCGCACCAATCGCTTTACTCACCGCCAGCTTAGCTACTAGCAGCGCTGCACTAGCCAATGAGCAACTATATAACCAGGTTTCATTACGCGCCGAAGCCTACCAAGAAGTAGCTCATGATCAAATGGAAGTGACCCTATATACCGAAGAACAAAATACAGACCCCGCCCAATTAGCGACTCAAATCACTAAAACACTGAATTCAGCAGTAAAATCTGCCCGTCAGCAACCGCAAATTAATGTACGCATGGGCAATCGCCGCAGCTATCCAGTACACGATGAGAAAGATAAAAAAATCATTGCTTGGCGCGAACGTGCAGAAATACGCTTAGAAAGCACTGACTTCTCAGCACTATCAGCGCTAACAGGCAAGTTACTGCAATCTTTAAAAATGGCCAATATGCAGTTTAGTATTGCCCCAAAAACCCGTACAAACAGTGAGGACGCGCTGCTCAAAGAAGCCATTGATGCATTCCAAGCTCGCGCGCAATTGGTAACAGAAGCTTTTGGTAGCAAAGACTATAAAGTTGTAAATCTGAACCTCAGCAGCAGTGGCTTTGCGCGCCCACCAATCTATGCACGTTCCAACAAAATGATGATGGCAATGTCTGATGAGTCAGCTGTTACCCCAGAAGTTGAGGCCGGCAGCAGCCAAGTAAGCATTATTGCTGATGGTGTCATTGAGATTGCACAACCTTAACTTTACAAACTACTCCACCACTTTGTTAATTGACGTCCTCCCCGACCTAAAGAACGGGGATTCCTACTGCTAGACGGCCATGCCCGGCCGCGAGAATGTTACGTGCCGCGTTGATATCGCGATCGTGGGTGACACCACACCCACTGCACGTCCACTCTCTTATTCCAAGCCCTGCGATACCTTTCGGCCTCGATTCGGGCAAGCTGCCACAACTCGAACAGGTTTGGGTGGTGTATGCCTCATTTACTTCCTTAAAAACAATGCCTACGTGAGCGCATTTATAGTCCAGCATTGTTTTTAATTGACCCTGGCAGCATCCAACACTGACTTAGCTATCGTGGTTTTAACGAGTTTTAAACTACTAACATTGCCCACATAGATTTCACTGCAGCGGTTGACCAGCTCGCGGCTAAATTTGTGCAATGCGTCTTTTCTACGGTTAGCAATCTTGGCGTAAATGGTTTTGACTTGGGTTTTATTTCTAACCCGTTGCGCTATGACCAGCTTTCCCTCAAGGCCACGATATAGGCACTGCATTTTTTAACTCCATGCTCACTTGGTCTTTGTTACAAGTACCGAGGTGCTGTGTTCAGCAGTCAACACCTAAAACCGCTTAAAAGTATCAATCCTCGCACTAAAAGTACGGAGTCTTACGCGATTTTGATAAAACCAGAAGCATCGCTGCTGCACACTGCACTACGGTGTTTTACCTCTCCGCTCTCAAATCAAAACATCATAGCCAGCGATCAGTAACGCACACTAGGTTAACCTGCCAACCCTAACATTTGATTCAACGGGCCCAACGACGTAGTAAGTTATGATAAATACCCGTCAGTTGCACACTGACTGAATGTCCTGCGCCCATAGTTTGATTAACCTCTTGAATGCTTGTATCTAAGTCAAATAACAAACCACGTTGGGCATCCTCACGAATCATACTTTGCAACCAAAAAAACGAGCAAATACGCTGCCCATGGGTGACCGGCAACACCTGATGCAAGCTGCTAGATGGATATAAAACCATATCACCAGCGGGCAACTTGACACTGTGTGTACCATAAGTATCTTCCACAACCAATTCACCACCATCGTATTCATCAGGTTCACTAAAGAACAAGGTTGCGGACAAGTCAGTGCGTACTTTTTGCCCTGTATTCGGATCCATACGAATTGCATTATCCACATGTACACCAAAACCTTGACCAACTTGGTAACAGTTAAATAAAGGCGGAAAAATCGTTTCAGGTAAAGCTGCTGATATAAATAACGGATTGTTTTGCAGTGCCTGCACAATCAGTGCACCAATTTTAATCGCAATGGCCGAATCTTGTGCCAACTGCAAATTATTTTTTGCCATGGCTGATTGAAAGCCTGAGGTAGCATTACCGTCCTGCCAAGCCGCTTGGCCTAATAACTGGCGACACTCTTGCACTTGCAAGGGTGTGAGCACATTGGGGATATGTACCATCATAATTTTAATCTCAAAAACACCCTCTACACAGCTAGCATAGAGGGTGAATGCATCTTAGAACTTATAGGTCGTGGATAAAACGACGTTACGGCCATCACCGAATTCAACCGCAGATGAGCGTGAGTCATCGCCTGGACGTTGACGTACGCGCTCAACATAATCTTTATCAAAAATATTGTTCATATTGAGCTGCACATTGAGCTGATCATTGACTTGGTAAGCCACCAAAGCGTTGTGCACCCAGTATTCAGCTAACTTGGCTTTCGTATCTGAAGTGACATTACGCTGACTGACATAACGGCTACCATAACCTACTTGCCAGCCTTGTGGTAAATCATAAGTGGTCCACAAGTTAAACGAGTGTGGCGGTGTATTGGCCAATGCTTGGCCTTTTTTCTTGGCGTCGCTGGATTTGGTGGTCTCACTACTCATATAGGTATAGTTGGCATAGACTTTCCAGGCATCTGTCACTTTACCCGTCGCACCCAACTCCACACCTTGCACACGCTGCTCACCAGCTAAAACATAAGAACCATCCGCCAACTGCTCACGCGCATTAGTTTTTTCCACATGGTAAATCGCACCGTCTAGCTCTAATGCGCTATTAAAGAAGATCCACTTAGCACCCAACTCTAAACTGCGGTTTTTCTCTGGGGACAAATCTGCAGTAGCGCCACTCACACCAGACGCCATAGTGGTTAAGAACTCAGCTGATGGATTAAATGACGTGCCATAAGCGACATAAATACGGCCATTGTCCGCAGGCTTGTAGACTAAGCCCACACGGCCACTGAATTTTTTATCTTCAGTGCGGTAATTTTCATACTTTTCAGCTTTAGTTGCAGTTGCAAGTGTCGTTTTTTCATAATCGCCATTGAGCCAGTCATAACGCAAACCTAAATTAATATCCCACTTGGGCGTTAGGCTGATGGTGTCAAAGGCATAAACAGCTTTATTGGTCAGATGGGTTTTGGTGTTATCCAAAGAGGTGCGCTGTGCAGCACCGGCGTAGTAACTCGGTGGATTGTATAAATCATAATCAATGCCAGTAAAATCAAAGGCATGATTGTAAGCCTCACGGTCATAGGTTTCGCGCGACACTTCTCCGCCCACAACCCAGCTGTGTTGCATCCCTAAGAAATCGTTTTCACCAATTAAGCTCAGCTGGTTAATCCACATTTGTGATTCAACATCACGGCCATAACCTTGTGGGCCAGCAGGTTTATAACGGCCTGCTGGCAAACCAGCCACATTTACATGCGCAGCAGAAATAATCGTATCGCGATCAATGCGGCTGTAACGGGTTAAATTTTGCACCTGCAAGGCTTCATTAATATCGTGCTCAAACTTAATAGTGAAGGCATCACTGGTGATCTCTTCTTTATCAAAATTGCGGAAACCAAAGTAATCATCGCGGCTCACACCGGCGAGCTTTTTACCATCACGCGCTGGCACACCGTAGTCAGGTAAATTGTCGTCGACCTGATGGAAATAGCTCAGCGTTAAACGCGCGGTGTCACTTAGGCCAAATAACACCGAAGGTGCAATACCCCAGCGCTTACGATCAATATCATCACGGCCAGGCACATCATTTTCATGTGCCATTAAATTTAAGCGAAACGCACTGCCGCTACCTAAGCGCTCTAAGGTCTGGTTGGTATCTAAAGTCATACGGTGATAACCATCCGTACCTAAAGAAGCGCCCAACTCAGTAAAATCACGCAGCATAGGCTCTTTACTGGCCTGATTCACACTGCCGCCTGTAGTACCACTGCCACCAAAAACTGAGTTGGGGCCTTTAATTACCTCAACCGCTTCAATATTAAAAGTATCAGTACGGTTAGTCTGGGTGCTATCACGTAAGCCATCAATCTGCATATTCGCATTGGCACTAAAACCACGGATATTGACACTATCACCTGAGCCACCGCCACCCTCACCAGCATTGAAAGTAATACCTGAGACATTGCTCAGTACTTGACGCAAGCTCAGTGCTTGCTGCTCTTTAATCACTTCAGCAGGAATGACTTGAATGGTTTGCGGCGTATCAAATAGCGGCGCAGTATTTTTAACTGAAACGGAATGAGTACTGCGATAAGCCGGTGTTTCACCAACGACAGTTTGAGAGCTCAACTCAACAGCCGACATAACTTCTTGTGCAGCTGATAAGTGGCTAGCTGATGTCAAGACAAGGCCAACAGCAGTAAGCAACAAAGATTGAGGTTGTTTTTTTGAAGAAACGATTGGTGCAGACAAAGGAAATCCTCCTCTCTATCGGAGGAGGAATCCTAAATGATAACGATTAGCATTACCACTAATTTATTGAAATATCTGTATTGGGCCTATTTCCCACAAACTTTTGTTATAAATAATAAGACTTCAACGGCGGGAAACCATTGAACTCTACCGAGCTATAACTGGTGGTATAAGCCCCAGTTGATAACCAATAGAGTCGGTCTTCACTGGCTAAATTTAGTGGTAAACCATACTTATAATTCTCATACATAATGTCAGCACTGTCACAGGTAGGACCAGCAATCACAACATCTTCTAGCTCACCTTGCTTTTCAGTCCAAATCGGAAATTTAATGGATTCATCTAAAGTTTCAATCAAACCTGAGAATTTACCCACATCGGTATATACCCAACGTTCAACCGCTGTGCGCGACTTACGTGATACTAACACCACCTCACTGACCAAAATACCCGCATTGGCAATTAACGACCGCCCCGGTTCTAGAATGATTTCCGGCCACTCATCACCAAAATCTTCCTGTAAGAATCGGGTAATTTCTTCAGCATAAGCTTCCAAGGAATTGGTTTGATTCAAATAATTAGCAGGAAAACCGCCACCCATATTGATCATCTGAAGACGAATACCATCTTCATGTAATAAACGATCATAAATCAGCTTTACTTTACCAATGGCTGCATCCCATGAACCAATTTCACGCTGCTGTGAACCCACATGGAAGGAGACACCGTAAGGAACTAGACCTAAATCGCGAGCCAGCACTAATAAGTCCATAGCCATATCGGTCTGACAACCAAACTTACGAGAGAGAGGCCAATCTGCAGAACCAGAACCTTCGGTCAAAATACGCACATAAATTTTCGAGCCTGGTGCTGCTTTAGCGATATTACGCAGATCTGCTTCTGAGTCAGTGGCAAACATGCGCACACCTTTCTCATAAAAATAACGTATATCACGAGCTTTTTTAATGGTGTTGCCAAAGCTGATTTGTTCGGGTTTAACTCCACAAGACATCACCTTATCCAGCTCATAGATCGAGGCGATATCAAAATTAGATCCTTTATTTTTTAGCAACTCAGTAATTTCTAAAGCCGGATTAGCTTTTACTGCGTAATAAACTTTAGCAAAAGGAAAATTTTCTACGATCTCGTCATACGCACGAGCGATAGTTGCTGTATCAATCACAACAAATGGAGTTTCATGCTGATCAGCAAAGGCCTTCATTTTTTTAAAAGTTTCAGGCGCGAAATAGTCTTCCACATTAATGGACATAGCTGGACTCCTCTCCGGGTCATGGCAAAACAATAAAATAAGGGATTAAAACTGAACGCTAAATCCGTTTCCCCACTTTGGTTCGCCTACTTCCCAAGGCATGTCGCCGATGATTGATATCCCTAAAGCTATCAACCTCTCGTCGGCAGTACTTGAGCCGGATGGATCGTTTCAGCATGAGCGTTCTAAGCGCGCACTTTAGGGGCATGCTCTTTAGATAGCAACCTTAAACGAGCAATTTTAAGATTATTTTGTTCTAAGGATTTCATATATAGGCCAACACAGAAATAAATGAAAGCCCTATAACTATAGTAGAACTATTAAGCATCCCAAGCTAATAACGTATACAACGCGCCAACACTGGCTATCAGCAATAAAAAAACCGCTGATAAGAGAGATATCTTGCGCGCATGGCGCTGAAATAAACGTCCGCGCACCAACAACGCATAGCTCATTAAAATCACAAAATCGGCCAACATCCACACAAGGGTTAACACCCCTAAACTCAATTTCAAATTCGGCGTGACAGCAATAAATTGCGGGAAAAAAGCCACAAAAAAAATAATATCCTTAGGGTTGGATACCCCAAGCAAGAAACCATTGAAAAATCCTGAATGCCGCTTCGGAGCAAGACTAGAATCAGGCGTACGCGCTGTAGCGGTTTTATTCCGCAACTCAGCACGCAAATTATTGAAAGCCATCCAGCCTATAAATCCGCAACCTATTAAACTGACCCAATTGAGCCAATATTCGTGCAACGCCACCACTCCTGAAATAATCAGAGCAGCACTGGTAAGTAATACCAGAGAGGCCAAATTAGCCCCCAATACAGTGATCAGCGCATAGCGCACGCCATAACGTGCCGCAACATTCATTATCAAGGCCACCACTGGGCCTGGTGTAGCTATTAAGACAACTACTGCCACTATATAAGCCAGTAACACACTTACACTCATACTTACTCTTCCTTTACACTGTCTCAACAGCACTGTTACTTGTCACGCCTAGCCACCTCTCTCGGCCATGCTGACTTCAAACCAGTGCTGTTCACACCAAGGAAATCGCACTCAATTCCATCTCCATACTAGGCAAAATGCGCTGTATTCTAGCCTAAACGGCATGTAACGCTGTGCTTTTCTCATTGCCGACAAGTAAATCCACCGCTATTTCCATCTCGACGACTAACTCCGCTATAATTACCGGCTATCTTGAACTTATTTATTTGAGGCGCTACCAGCATGAGCAAACAGGCTGCCGAAGTCGCGAAACGTCGTACGTTCGCTATTATTGCCCACCCGGACGCCGGTAAAACCACCATTACCGAACGCTTACTGCTGATGGGACAGGCCATTTCCGTGGCGGGTACAGTTAAATCGCGTAAATCTGACCGCCACGCCACCTCAGACTGGATGGCGATGGAGCAGCAACGGGGGATTTCCATTACCACTTCAGTGATGCAGTTTCCTTACCGAAAACACATGGTCAACCTGCTCGACACTCCAGGTCACGAAGACTTCTCAGAAGATACCTATCGCACGCTCACTGCAGTCGATAGTGCTTTAATGATGATCGACGGTGGTAAAGGGGTTGAGCCACGTACCATTGCTTTAATGAATGTCTGTCGTATGCGTGACACGCCAATCATCAGCTTTATCAATAAATTAGATCGCGATATTCGTGACCCCATTGAGCTGCTCGATGAAATTGAAGCAGTACTCGGTTTGAAAGCCGCCCCCATCACTTGGCCGATTGGCTGCTACCGTGAGTTTAAAGGTGTGTATCACCTCACTGAAGATGTGATCTATGTTTACTCAGCCGGTCACGGCCATGAACGTACCGATGCCAAAATCATTCAAGGTTTAGATACTGATGAGGCACGTGCGCACCTGGGTGATCTATATGAGCAATTCGTAGAAGACTTAGAGTTGGTTCAAGGTGCTTGCCATGAGTTTGATCACGATGAGTTTTTAAAAGGCAAAATGACCCCTGTATTTTTCGGTACTGCTCTAGGCAACTTTGGAGTTGACCATGTACTCGATGCCTTTGTCGACTGGGCGCCCGCCCCCCAGCCTCGTGATGCACTGGAACGCAAAGTAGAACCAAAAGAAGAGAAGTTCAGTGGTTTCGTATTTAAAATCCAAGCTAACATGGACCCACGTCACCGTGACCGCATTGCCTTCATGCGTATTTGCTCAGGTAAATATGAACAGGGAATGAAAATGCGTCATGCGCGAATCAATAAAGACATCCGTGTAGCCGATGCTTTAACCTTCTTTTCAAGCGACCGTGAGCGCTTAGAAGAAGCCTACGCCGGCGATATCATTGGTTTGCATAACCACGGTACCATTCAAATTGGTGACACCTTTACTGAAGGCGAGGAGCTGTCCTTTACTGGCGTCCCACACTTTGCTCCAGAACTGTTTCGTCGCGTGCGCTTATCTGACCCTTTACGTGCAAAGCAATTGCGCCAAGGTCTACAAGAGCTCGCTGAAGAAGGAGCCACTCAAGTCTTCTTCCCACAACGCAATAACGACATTATTCTTGGAGCCATTGGTGTACTACAGTTTGATGTAGTAGCAAGCCGCTTGAAAGAAGAATACAAAGTGGAGTGCATCTACGAAAACATTAACGTTTGGTCAGCACGTTGGATTGAATGTGATGACAGCAAAAAACTCGAAGAATTTAAAAACAAGGCTTATGACAACCTGTCCATTGACGGTGGTGGCCACCTCACCTATTTGGCTCCTACCCGCGTCAACCTCAGCATCATGGAAGAGCGCTGGCCTGACATTAAGTTCTTAGCTGCTAGAGAGTCCCACTAAACTAAATAGGCTAGACTAAAGCGTCAATAACACGCACTCTAAAAGCGAAGGTTCTACCTTCGCTTTTTTGTTGGAGTTCAAAAATTTAATGATTGATAGCCACTGCCATCTCGACTTTCCTGTATTTGATCATGACCGTGATGCCGTCATAGCACGCAGCCAAGCTCTTGGTGTACGCAAAATGATCATTGCAGGCATCTCGCGTCAATATTGGTCTCGCCTTTGGAATACAGTCGAAAGCAACGATAGTCTCTATGCTGCCCTTGGTTTGCACCCCTACTTTCTAATCGAACATCAATCTCAAGATTTACAAGAACTCAGAAAATATTTAACACAGTATAAAGACCACCCTAAACTCTGTGCCATTGGAGAGATAGGCCTAGATTTCTTTTTAAAAAATCTCGATCGCACCCAACAAGTTTATCTTTTCGAACAACAACTACAGTTCGCAACTGAATTTAATTTACCTGTGATTATCCATTCTAGGCGCGCTAACGCTCAAATCACAGCAAGCTTAAAGCAAGCTCAATTACCCCGCGCTGGTATTATCCATGCCTTTTCTGGCAGCTACGAAGAAGCTATGGAGTATATCAAGCTAGGTTTTTTATTAGGCTTTGGTGGAGCTGCAACTTGGCCACGAGCAACACGCTTACAAAACGTACTCAAACGTTTACCTTTAGAGCATATCGTTTTAGAAACCGATAGCCCCGATATGCCTCCATACTGGCTGCTCGGCTCACGTAACAGTCCAGAACACCTACCCAGAATCTGCCAACACTTAGCCGATATAATCGGCATCTCAAGTTCAGCTCTTGCCAACCAAACAACAAACAACCTACAACAATTATTTGGCTGGAAAAATTAAAGCACATGTTTGAAAAGGTTTGACAATCACTCGCAAGCACTTTTAGCTATGCAACTTAACTCGGCCAACAACCCATTATTTTTACTTTTGGCCAACTCAATACTCTTACGCTTAACTATGGGCTCAATCACCATGAATCGCTTGATCAGTTTTAGTCTTGCCCTGCTCGGTTTCCTAGCTTTAGCCGGCACTTGGTATATTGAGAGCAAACAGCCTCAACGCTCAGGCACACTACATTTGTCCGCACTGGATGCAGCAGTAAATGTACATTTCGATGAGCGTGGGGTTCCCCATATTCAAGCACAAAGTGAATTAGATGCGTATCGCGCCTTCGGTTATGTGCATGCCCAAGATCGCCTTTTTCAGATGGAGATTATGCGCCGTTTAGCGCGCGGCGAGCTGTCAGAAATTTTGGGCCAAAAAACTGTTAAGTTCGATCGATTATTCCGCACTCTACGCCTCTATCAACATGCTCAACAGTATACGCAAACACTCGACCTAGAGAGCGCACCTGTACAAGCACTGCAAGCTTACTTAGATGGCGTCAATCAGTTTCAGGAACAAGGCCCAGCACCGCTGGAGTTTGATTTACTCAATATCACTCCACGACCTTACACCATCGAGGATACCATCAGTATTGCTGGTTATTTGGCCTATAGCTTTGCTGCCGCATTTCGCACTGAACCCACCTTAAGTTTTATTCGTCAAGAACTCGGTGAAGACTATTTAAAAATATTTAATTTAGATACACCTAGCCAAGGTGCCTTACCACAATTAGCCCTTAACAGTCACGACTGGACACAACTAAAAACCATCGCACAAGTCAGTCAAGAAGCGCTCTTTAACGCAGGCTTACCCCAGTTTGAAGGCAGTAATGCATGGGTGATGGATGGCTCAAAAACCACCAGTGGGAAACCTCTTTTAGCCGGTGATCCACACATTGGCTTTTCAGTCCCCGCAGTGTGGTATGAAGCGCACTTGCAAGCACCTAACTTTGAGCTGTATGGCCACTTTCAAGCTCTCAACCCCTTTGCACTACTGGGGCATAACCATGAGTTTGGCTGGTCTGTAACTATGTTTCAAAATGATGATCTAGATTTAATTGCTTTAAAAATAAATCCAGATAATCCACAGCAAATCTGGCACAACAATGCTTGGCAAGACCTCGACATACAAACGCAATGGATTGTGATTAAAGATCAAGAACCCGAAAAGCTGATTCTTAAGCGCTCAGCCTATGGTCCGATCATTAACGAAATCATCAATATGCAAGCACCAACGACACCTATTGCTATGTGGTGGGCCTTTCTCGAAACAGAAAACCCCGTGTTAGAGGCTTTCTACGAACTCAACCGAGCAAACACTCTAAAAAAAGCACGTAAAGCAGCCAGTAAAATACATGCTCCAGGTTTAAATATTCTCTGGGCCAATGCCGACGGAGATATTGCTTGGTGGGCCGCAGCAAAAATACCAATCCGACATCATTCAGCACAGCCAGCTTTTATTTTAGATAGCCAGTCCGCCGCCAGTCAAAAACGTGGATTTTATCCATTCAGTGATAACCCTCACGAGGAAAACCCTGCCCGCGGATACATTGTGTCAGCTAACTTTTTACCTGCATCACCCAAAAAAATACCTTTGCCAGGCTACTATAACCCCATAGATCGTGGTGCACAGTTAGCGAAACAACTGGGTCAACCAGGCATTTACTGGAACAGTCTCAATACGCAAACTGTCCAACTGGGCGAGCGCACCGATTATGGTCAGCGAGTCATAAGCCCTTTATTAAACGACTTAATCGCTGCAGCAGCTACAGCAGAAGAACAAACTCTTGTTCAGCAGTTAGGACAGTGGCAAGGCGACTACCCTGTAGACAGCTATCTACCGAGTTTATTTACAGAATTTAGCTACCAACTGCTCAAAGCAGCAATGCTCGACGAGCTGGGCGAAAACTTTTTCCAAAACCTTCTGCGTACACGGGTGATTGACAGCGCGCTCCCCTTATTAGCTGCTAGCGCTGACACGCCATGGTGGAATAACCATATCAGCGGCACACAGCAAACACGCCAACAAGTGGTCACTCAAGCTTGGCAAGCGGCATTATCACACTTGCGCTCAACCTTAGGAGAAGATCCTTCACAATGGCACTGGGGAAACGCACACACCCTGACCCATACACACCCACTTGGTCAGCAAAAACCTCTAGACAGCTTGTTGAATGTCGGTCCTTTTGCTGCACCTGGTGGTCACGAAACACCTAACAACTTATCCAGCGGCTATAGCAGCGCACCTTGGGCCGTTGAGTACGGCCCATCCACGCGCCGTATTATTGATTTTGCTACGCCTGAACACGCACTCGGCATCAATCCATTAGGGCAAAGCGGTGTACGTTTCGATCGGCATTATGCCGATCAAGCCAAAGCCTATATGCAAGGCCAATACTTTCAGCAACATTTAGCTGAAGAAGATATTAAGCAACACACTCAAAGTACCTTAATTTTAAACCCTCAATAACTTATCGGTCAGTCATACCCTGTGCCTTACAAGCCTTGCATATATCAAAAAAAATAGAACATGCAGACCTAGTAAAATAACATTTAAAAGTATCTTAAAATTGAATAAGCTAAGACGTATTGCTGTAGGAGCATCTATTTAGTGATTAAGAATCAAACCTTTAATCAATGGTGGCAACGTACTGGCGAGTGGGTCGAAGAGCCTAATCAGCGCCGCGGTGGTGAAAGCGGAGTCCAACTCTTACTCCCTGAAACTGCTGAACAACCATTGCTTTACAGTAAGCGCCAAGTCAACCATATGTTTTCTTCACTGCGCTACCCGTGCGGTCATCCGACTGCGCTACGCGAAAAAAATGCTATACAAGCTTTGCAGCGTCTAGATGTTAATACACCCAAATTAATCTACTACGGCGCAGAAAAAAAAGGTAAAGACTGGTACGCCTTGATCATCACAGAAGAACTCAAGGATTTTATCAGTTTAGAAGCATGGTATGCACAACAGGACTCGCAGCCCGTACCAGACTCAGTGATAAGCGCAGTATTAAAAGAAGTCGCGCGAAGCTTTTATAAAATGCATTTAGGTGGCTGGCAACATGGCTGCTGCTATGCAAAACATGTATTTGTTAAAGTGCAGCCAGAACAAGTACCGGAAGTTGCCTTTATTGATCTCGAAAAGGCCCGTCATCGCCTATTTGCTTACCGTGCAGCGCTACATGATATCAAACAATTGGGACGGCACCGTCCCGGAATGCCTGATGAGCACTGGCAGCTTTTTTTAGAATATTATTGCGAACTACAACCGAAGTTACGCAAAAATTTAATGCCTTAAACAAATATAGAACTAAAAAACGGTGCAACTATCGAAGTAGACTGCACCGTTTCCACTACAGACGAAACTAACTTAAACCTGACTGGCACGCTCCATCTCTTTAATCTCAGCCATCGCTTTTTTACGCTTTTCTTCTGCTCGACGGGTAAAGAACCACAACAAGAAAGTCGCCATAGAAATAAACAACAGAATCAAACTCGCAACCGCATTGATTTCTGGCTTAACCCCCATGCGCACAGCCGAGAAGATCTCCATAGGTAAAGTGGTCGAGCCTGGTCCCGAAACAAAACTAGCCAAGACCAAGTCATCCAATGACAAAGCAAAAGACATCATTGCACCTGCCGCTAAAGATGGAGCAATCATTGGCACAGTAATTTGGAAAAAAACCTTCCAAGGCTTAGCCCCCAAGTCCATTGCTGCCTCTTCCATAGAGCGGTCAATTTCCCTTAAGCGTGAAGACACTACCACTGCCACATAAGCCGTACAGAAAGTGGTATGTGCAATCCAAATGGTGACCACCCCTCGCTCCATGGGCCAGCCAATCAGCTGCGCCATCGCTACAAAGAGCAAGAGCAAAGACAGACCTGTAATCACTTCTGGCATTACCAAAGGTGCCGTGACCATACCACCAAATAATGTGCGCCCTCGGAAACGCCCAATGCGGGTCAAAACCAATGCAGCCAAGGTACCTAAGGCTGTTGCAGCAATCGCAGTATAGGTTGCAATCTCTAAAGAGCGTAATACTGCATTCATCAGCTGGGTATTATCCAGCAAACCTGCATACCATTTAGTTGACCACCCCCCCCAAACGGTCACCAAACGTGAAGCGTTAAATGAGTAGATCACCAAAATCAGCATGGGCAAATAAATAAACACCAAGCCTGTAATCAGCATAAAGCGCGAAAATTTGAAATTCTTCATGCTTTGCCCTCCATTTCCTTGGCTTGGTTACGATTAAATAAAATGATCGGGATGATTAAAATCAAGAGCATAATCACAGCCAAAGATGCTGCTACTGGCCAATCGCGATTATTAAAAAACTCTTGCCAAAGCACCTTACCAATCATGAGTGTTTCAGGGCCACCCAACAGCTCTGGGATTACAAACTCACCCACCACAGGAATAAAGACCAGCATACAACCTGCAATAATGCCACTTTTGGATAGTGGTACTGTGATTTTCCAGAAGGCACTGTATCCCTTAGCTCCTAGATCCGATGCCGCCTCTAATAGCGAAACATCATGCTTCACCAAATTAGCGTACAAAGGCAGCACCATAAAAGGCAGGTAGGCATACACAATACCGATATACACCGCTATATTAGTGTTCAAAATCTGTAGCGGCTCATTAATCACCCCCAGCCATAACAAGGCGTTATTAAGTAATCCATTATTACTTAGAATCCCCATCCACGCGTACACTCGAATCAGTAAAGCGGTCCAGGTGGGCATCATAATCAGCAACAACCAAACCGGCTGCATCTGCTTACTAGAACGTGCAATGGCATATGCCATTGGGTAACCGACGAGCAAACACAGCACAGTACTGACTAAGGCTATTTTTAACGACCCTAAATATGCTGCAAGATAGAGCTGATCTTCACTGAGCAAGACATAGTTACCAAAGTTCAGCAATATCGTCAGCTGATCATCAGCCCATTCAGTCAAACTGGTATAAGGTGGAATAGCAATATCAGCTTCTGAGAAACTGATTTTAATAATAATGGCAAAGGGCAGTAGGAAGAATAACAACATCCAAAAAAACGGTACGCCAATCACTGCATGGCGACCTTTGGGCAGCATCCCCAACAATTTATTGCGTATGGTCATGATTGAAATACCACACCACTATCATCAACCCAATGCACATAAACTTCATCATCCCAAGTTGGACGCTTAACGTTACGCTCTGAGTTAGCAATAAAAGCTTGAACGATAATGCCTGAAGCTAATTCGACGTAATACACCGAATGTCCGCCTAAGTAAGCAATATCATGCACAATGCCTTTAGCCCAGTTATAGTCCTCATGCTCCAAGTCTTCTGGCTTAGTGCTACTGAGCAATAACTTTTCAGGGCGCAAAGCAAAAGTGACCCGTTTATTCTCTGCCAAACTAGTAATACCATGACCAATATAAATCGGGCGTTCGAGCTGAGGGCAAATCACAACAGCATGATCCGAGTCATCTGCAAAAATCTCTCCATCAAAGAGGTTAACATTACCGATGAATTCGCACACCAAACGACTGGCTGGGGTTTCATAAATATCCATAGGACTCCCTACTTGGGCAATCCAACCTTGGTGCATAATGGCAATACGCTCCGCCATCGTCATAGCTTCTTCTTGGTCGTGCGTAACCATGACACAGGTCACACCCACACGCTCAATAATCTCCACCAATTCTAATTGCATTTGTGAGCGCAGCTTTTTATCTAAAGCCCCCATCGGCTCATCTAGCAACAAAAGCTTTGGACGTTTAGCTAAAGAGCGAGCCAAGGCTACACGCTGACGCTGCCCACCTGACAACTGATGTGGCTTACGCTTCGCATACTGGGCCATATGCACCAGCTTCAGCATCTCATTAACGCGCTCGGTAATTTCTTCTTTCCCCAAACGGTCCTGCTTTAAACCAAAGGCTATATTTTGCTCTACTGTCATATGCGGAAATAGTGCATAGGACTGAAACATCATATTAATAGGACGTTCATAGGGCGGCATATCTGTGATATCCACACCATCTAAGATGATGCGCCCTTCAGTCGGCGTCTCAAACCCTGCCAACATGCGCAGCAATGTCGACTTCCCGGAACCTGACCCACCCAATAGAGCAAAAATCTCACCTTTATTAATGTTCAGCGAGACTTCATCAACAGCTAAGGTATCGTCAAAGTACTTGGTGACGCGCTCAATTTTCACTAACACGTCTTTAGGCTTTTGCAAGTTAGCCAAAGCTTTCTTGTACGCGCCTGAAGGTATTGCCATAGGATTCTCCCAATGCAAAAAGCCCAGCCAAAAAGGCTGAGCTTTGCTAATTTAACAAATGATTACTTTCCAGACTTAAAGCGCGTCCAACTACGGGTTTTTATGCGCTGCACTTTGCTCGGCAAAGGTTGAGAAACAAACAACTTATCCAACACAGCCTGTTCTGGATAGACTGCAGGATTATTACGCACATTTTCGTCCATTAACTCAAACGCGTAACGGTTAGGATTAGCATACCCTACATAGTCACTGACCTGTGCAATCACTGCTGGATCTAATAAATAATTGATAAAGGCATGTGCTTCTTCGACATTTTGTGCATCAGCCGGAATCGCCAGCATGTCGAACCAGAGATTACCACCTTCTTTCGGAATACTATAGGCTACACGCACGCCCTGACCAGCTTCTTCAGCACGATCAGCTGCCTGTAACACATCACCAGAAAAACCAGCGGCCACACAGATATTACCGTTGGCTAAGTCTCCAACATATTTTGATGAGTGGAAATAAGTGACATAAGGTCGAACTTCAGCCAATTTAGCTTCCGCTTGTTTATAGTCATCAGCATTATGGCTATTTGGATCTAAACCCAAGTAATTCAGCATTGCCGGCAACATTTCATCAGCAGAGTCTAAAAAAGCCACACCACAAGTGCTGAGCTTTTTCATGTTTTCTGCTTCAAAAAGTACTGCCCAAGAGTCAATACGCTCCACACCTAATACTTCTTTGACTTTATCCACGTTATAACCAATACCGTTAGTGCCCCATAAATATGGCACTGCGTACTGGTTACCTGGATCATTGGTTGCCACTTGAGCAAGCAGTTGAGGATCTAAATTATCCCAATTTGGTAGCAGGCTTTTATCCAACTTACCGAAAGCTCCAGCCTGTACTTGGCGAGCCAAAAAGTGATCCGATGGCACCACCACATCGTAACCACTACGTCCCGCTAACAACTTACCTTCCAAGGCCTCGTTTGAATCAAATACATCGTAAACCACTTGAGTTTGTGTTTGTGCTGTAAAATCTTCTAACACTGATTTACTGATGTAATCAGACCAGTTATAAACATGTACTTTACTTTCTGCAAATGCTGTACTGCTCATGAGCACATTGGCCGTCAACGCCAACACAACACCTCGTATCAATTTAGACAATAGTCCATCCTCCAAGATAAAAATGGGCTACTTGCGCAGCCCAGAAATATGCTTATTTTCTTGCCGCCTTGTCACGCAACACTAAAGCTGATAACGCAGCGGATCAACACATTTATTTACCAGACTTGATTTTCGTCCAGCTCCGGGTGATTAAGCGCTGAGTCTTGGATGGTAAGTCAGGAAAAGTAAATAACTTGCCCATTACTTCGCTCGATGGATAAATACCCGGATCAGTACGTATTGCCTCATCAACTAAAGGGGTAGCTTGCTCATTACCATTCGGGAATTGCAGGTAGTTGGTTAGGTCTGCCATGACCTGCGGCTGCAATAAATAATTAATGAACTCATGCGCTTCAGTGACATTTTTTGCATCAGCGGGAATAGCAACCATGTCAAAAAATGTGCCGGCACCTTCTTTTGGTATTTGATAAGCAATTTTCACATTTCCTTTCCCCTCCTCAGCACGGGCCTTACTTTGGTATAAGTCACCGGAGTACCCAACAGCCATACAAATATTTCCGCTAGCCAAATCGGAAATATACTTAGATGAGTGGAAGTAAGTAACGTAAGGACGAATCTGCAACAACAATGCTTCAGCCTGTTTAATGTCTTCTGGCTTCTCGCTATCCGTTGGCAAACCTAAGTAATGCATAGCGGTTGGGATAATCTCAGATGGTGAGTCTAAGATTGCCACGCCACACTCATGTAGTTTGCTGATATTTTCCGGCTTGAAAATAATATCCCAAGAATCAATCGGCTCATCACCTAAAACCGCCTTAACCTTGTCGACATTATAACCCAGCCCTATAGACCCCCACATATAAGGCATAGAGTACTGATTACCCGGATCACTCACCTCAAGTGTATTGAGTAAGTCTTGGTTAAGATTACTCCATTGCGGCAGCTGCGCTTTATCAAGTTTTTGATAAACACCTGCTTTAATTTGTTTAGCTAAAAACGGGTTAGACGGTACCACGATGTCGTAACCGGAACCACCAGAAAGCAGCTTAGCTTCAAGCACTTCATTGCTGTCATACACATCAAATATAACTCTAATACCACTTTGTTTTTCAAAGTTACTGATAGTATTTGGAGCAACATAGTCAGACCAATGATAAACATTCAGTAGACGCTCTTTCTCAGCTTGCACTGGTACAACAACAGCCATGCCTACAGCGGCGGCCAATAACATTTGCTTCGTTTTTTTCACGCGCACAGCTCCTTTTATTCAATAGTGTGCTTTAAGGTTAAATGCGCGTCACCGCCGCGCGCGCGAAGTGTTGCAAGGTCTGCTCTTCAACTCAAGTGCTAACCATCATTTTTTAAAGTATTGTGTGGCTATTTGTTACATAGCTCACCACCTTTGCACTAGCATAGGGCTAAGCTAGCATACTTAGCCCACCTAGCCACTTTATATTGCTGTAAGCATCAATCAGTCACGGCTTCACAACTTAACAGAATCACTTACAACATCAATTTATACACTGTAAAGGCTACGCTAGTTTTCATGCGGCGAAATTTCCAGTCCTATTACCAAGCTAAGAAATAATCTATTATTTTTTTAATAGTTTTTACGTTATTATTTAATCTAATCGCAGGCTCAGTTGTGCGTAACATTGAAAAAACATATCACCCGATATATTCATAGCTATGCTATTTAAGTAAAGACTCACACCTGCTTCTAAATAATGTAAAGTTCATTACCTCAGCTTACTGTGCATATTAAACAACAGATAGCGAAAACTGTGCTATTAAAGGAGAAAGACCTATGAAAAAACTGATGATTGGTAGCTTAGCAGCACTATTTTTAACCGCGAGCTTCACTGCTAGCGCACAAATTGACCCAGAAGATCAAATCAAATTTCGTAAAGCAGGCTACAGCTTTATGAGTTGGAATATGAGCAAAATCAAGGCTATGGCCATTGATGAAAGTGTTGCGTGGGATCCAGCCCAAGTTCAAGCAGCAGCCAACAGTATTGCAGCTACAGCCAACTCAGGTATGGGTGCTTTATTCGGTCCGGGTACTGAAAAAAGCATTGGCGACACCAAAACACGCGTAAAACCTGAAATGTTCACCGATGGTGAAGGCGTAGTTAAAGTAGGCATGGCATTTAACAAAGCGGCTAACGAATTAGCAGAAGCCGCAGCAACCGGTGATAAGGCGCTTGTTGCTAAAGCCTTCGCTGCAGCAGGCGACAGCTGTAAAGGCTGTCATGACAAATACCGCATGGACTAAATTTAAGTATTTAGCCTTATCGATGACTCAAAAAAGGTTGCCCAATTGGGCAACCTTTTTTATTAAACTACCACGCAGGGGTTACAGCTGGTGCAGGTGGTGGTTTAGGCTGCCAATCTCCCGCAGCTAAATACACTCCGCCCACAGCAATCAATAAAGCAAAAACAAAAGCTAAACCGTGTCCACCACGAGCAGGTTTCTGTTCAGGATATTCTTGTTTTGTTGTGCCAGTCAGCATCGGTTTTACAAGGTTATGCTGTTTCACTGCTGCATGAATAATAATTGCCAAAACATGTAGCATAATTAAAACAATAATGATCCACATACCCAACTTATGCAGCCGAGTTAAGTCATTACTCAAACTACTGCTAACCAAGCGATAAAGTGGCCCAGTAAAAGCAATATCATCATTAGTGAATAAACCACTCACAGCTTGCCAAGTGAGCATCGCAAGCATGACAAAAACAGACAACACACCCAATGGGTTATGCCCTGCTCCACGCCACTCTCCACGTAAGTATTGTGGCAATGCAAGCAATGAACACAACAAAGTGGATAAACGGGCATAAGTAGAACCCAGCACAAACCAAGCCATTCGAAAACTCAATAAACCAATAATCATTAAGCCTGCCCGCTCATGCCACCCCATCCAACTACCACCAAGCCAACCGGTATAGAGTGCGGTCACTACACTCAATACCAACAACCAGTGAAACAGTCTCAAGGGGCCATCCCATACACGTATTTGTTTTGCCATCTGCCCAACCTCCTCATCGATGAAAGTAGCGACTGGCTAGGCTAAGGCTCATCTACTAAAATCAGTCGAACCTTTAAGCGCCTTAATCAGCTACTCAATTTTGTTGACATCCTCCCCGACCTAAAGGACGGGGATTCCTACTGCTAGACGGCCATGCCCGGCCGCGAGAATGTTACGTGCCGCGTTGATATCACGATCGTGGGTGACACCACACCCACTGCACGTCCATTCTCTTATTCCAAGTCCTGCGATACCTTTCGGCCTCGATCCGGGCAAACTGCCACAACTCGAACAGGTTTGGGTGGTGTATGCCTCGTCAACTTCCTTAAAAACAATGCCTGCGTGAGCGCATTTATAGTCCAGCATTGTTTTTAATTGACCCCAGCCAGCGTCCAGTACTGACTTGGCCATCGTGGTTTTAACGAGTTTTAAACTACTGACATTACCCACGTAAATTTCACCGCAGCGATTGACCAGCGTGCGGCTGAACTTGTGCAGGGCATCTTTTCTACGGTTAGCGATTTTCGCATGAATGGTTTTGACTTGGGTTTTATTTCTAGCCCGTTGTGCTATGGCTAATTTTTCCTCAAGACCGCGATAGAAGCGGCCCGCTTCTAGCTTGGTGCCATCCGAGCAGGTGGCTGTATCAGTTAAGCCAAGGTCAATACCGATGCGATCTTGGCCGGCGGGTATCTCAGCCTGCACATCCACCACTACATTGAAGTTCCAGCGGCCACGGGCATCTTCGTTGAAGCTACCAGAGCGGAATTTATATTGGCTCAGGCCGTAACTGTCCCACACCTTGAAGTAGTGGCCATTATGGTAGACCTGCCCGTTTTTCCATTGAGCTGCACCTGTATTGACGGGTATCCAGCCCAGTGAGCGGCGTACACCGCCTGATTTGCGCCAGTTCAGCCGCACTTTCTTAAACTGCTTGCGGCGTGCGACATACTCACCTGCAATGCACTGTAAGGTTTGGCTGTGCAGGCCAAGCTCTTTACCTGCACCCTTAGTGTAGGGATGCATATCAAAAGCAGACAAAAACACACCACGCTCTTTGATCGAGCGTTGACTTAATTCATTAACAAAGTTCCAAACGAAATTGACGCTACGAGCCATGCGGTTTAGCAAGGGCACATGCCTGTCTCGTACTCGAACTTTTAATGTTTTGGTGTGTTTTATCATACTGTATACAATACCAGCACCAACCTATACTGCAAAGACTTTAGCAGCCCTTGCTATCCATCCTCGCACTAAAAGTACGAAGTCTTACGCGATTTTGATAATAAATAACATACCCATATAGAGTTCATTTTACAGAAAGCCCGCGTATTATTTGAAACAACATTGCAATCTCTCAATAGAGTTAGAGTTGCGGCGCAGCCATACTGTCACACGTTCCAACCAGACTATTCTTTAAAAATTGTCTTTGACCTTAGCCTGCTCCTGTGCCTGCTCTCGACTGATCAAACCTTGAGCCCACAGCCTCTGCAAACAGCTGTCTAAGGTTTGCATCCCCAAAGCTCCGCCAGTTTGCAAAACTGAATACATTTGCGCGACTTTATCTTCTCGAATTAAGTTGCGCAGAGCCGGCGTGACCAACATGATTTCATGAGCAGCAATACGTCCACCACCGATTTTTTTTAATAAAACTTGTGCAATAACGGCCTGCAATGATTCCGACAACATCGAGCGCACCATAGACTTTTCTTCAGCGGGAAAGACATCAACAATACGATCAATCGTTTTAGCAGCAGAATTCGTGTGCAAGGTCGCAAAGACCAGATGCCCTGTTTCTGCTGCAGTAAGGGCTAACCGAATCGTTTCTAAGTCGCGTAACTCACCAACCAAAATTACATCAGGATCCTCACGCAATGCAGAGCGTAAAGCCCGACTAAAACTTAATGTATCGCGATGAACTTCACGCTGACTGATCAAGCTTTGCTTTGGCTGATGTACAAACTCAATCGGGTCCTCAATCGTCAAAATATGCTGGTTTGTTGTGTCATTTAAGTAATCAATCATGGCCGCCAATGTCGTAGACTTCCCTGAGCCTGTAGGGCCTGCCACTATGACCAAGCCTCGAGGTAAATCGGCAATCCGACAAAACACTTCACCTAACTGTAAGTCAGCCAAGGTCAGAACTTGCGCAGGAATGGTACGAAAAACAGCTGCGGCACCGCGACTTTGCTGAAAAACATTCACTCGAAAACGTGCAACATCAGATAACTCAAAAGAAAAATCCGTTTCTAGATGCTCAACATAATCCTTGCGCTGTCGCTCATTCATGAACTGCTCAAGCAGACAAGTCATATTATGCGCATTAATTTGCGGCATGCTTAATCGCTGCATATCTCCATCAAGGCGTATCATCGGTGGTAAGCCCGCTGATAAATGTAAATCTGATGCTCCCTGCTCGACACTTAAAGTTAACAGCTCATATATATCCATTAAATTGCCCCCACATATCCTTTATAGTAATAGCGTTAAGCTTCCGCCCTGTACTCCCATATGTATATTATTTACGATAGCAGGCAATGGAAAAACTGCCATAATAGCGGCCATAAGCGATATTTTTACTGCTTTAAGTATGTATTAGGTCAACACGACCACCGACATCTCTTTGCGCAATGGTCTCAGTTACAGGACAATCTATAACTGTGCTGAATAACGGCCTCAAGTATTTTTCAATTTTGCGGTGTTTGTTCCTCAACCCGCCACCCAAGGAGCCTTATACGTGGGCAATACAAAAATTACTTTTATTGGAGCAGGCAACATGGCTGCTAGCTTAATTGGCGGCCTCTGCAAACAAGGTGTTCACGCACACAACATTAACGCCAGCGACCCAGGTGAAGCCCAGTTAGAAAAACTCAAAAGTACCTATGCCATTCATATCTTCACCGACAACCAATTAGCAGTAAAGGGCGCAGACATCATAGTGCTTGCTGTTAAACCACAAATCATGCGCCAAGTGTGCGAGCAACTGGCCGTAGCAGTGACTGACCAGCAATTAGTCATTTCCATTGCCGCCGGCATCACCAGCGACAGTTTAATCCGTTGGCTAGGTGTTCATACCATTATCCGTTGCATGCCCAACACTCCCGCATTAATCCAGCAGGGTGTAAGCGGCCTATACGCAACCAAAGCCGTATCCACACAACAGCGCAAACAAGCAGAACAATTGTTGTCCGCAGTGGGCTTAGCTGTATGGTTAGAAAACGAGCAGTTGATTGATGCAGTTACCGCCGTGTCGGGCAGCGGCCCTGCGTACTTTTTCTTATTGATTGAAGCGATGACCGAAGCTGGTATCAAATTAGGTCTGCCGGCAGACATTGCTGCACAACTAGCACAATACACTGCTCAAGGGGCCTCAAACATGGCTTGCCAAAGCACACTCGACGCTGCGCAATTGCGCCAGCAAGTCACCTCACCCAATGGCACTACGGATGCAGCCATTCGCGCCTTCCAACAAGGTGGATTCAACCAACTCGTTGAAACTGCCTTGCGCAGCGCTGCCTCCCGCTCTCAAGAGCTTGCTCAACAACTTAGCGAATAAGAGGACTGTATGTCGGGACTTACTGAAGCATTTATTTATATTATTCAAACCCTTGGTCAACTTTACTTACTGGTTGCAATGCTGCGCTTCGTACTACAGTTGGTGCGTGCTGACTTTTACAACCCCCTCAGTCAGTTTGCTATCAAAGCAACACAACCCATCCTAGCACCCCTGCGCCGATTTATTCCGAGCGTTATGGGACTTGATCTTGCCGGCTTAGTCTTTGTCGTGTTGGTCCAGTTTATCTTAATGTGCTTAGTACTTTCTGTAGCCGGCTTACCTGCTGGCGAGATGCTGCACTATATTTTAGCTTGGAGTTTAATCGCCGTTGCTGCGTTATTTCTTAAGATTTTCTTTTTCGCCCTAATTATCAGTGTAATTTTGTCTTGGGTCGCACCAGGTAGTCAAAATCCCGGCGCACAATTAGTACATCAAATTTGCGAACCGATGCTAGCACCAATTCGCAATTTATTACCCAATTTGGGTGGCTTAGACCTATCACCGATCTTTGCTTTTATTGCGATTAACTTACTGGAGCGCCTAGTGATTACAAACTTAGCAGTCAATACTGGCTTAGTGGGACCAATACGTGCTTTGGTCAGTCCATTTCTATGACTGTCCATGTACGTTGGGATGCCGATGACTTGATTATATTTTGTCATTTGCAACCAGGTGCAAAACGTAGTGAGTTTGCCGGCTTACACGGAGAACGCATTAAAATACGCCTTAATGCACCACCTGTAGACGGCAAAGCTAACAACCAACTGATTGATTTTTTAAGCGAAGCCTTTGGCGTCCATAAACGTCATGTACAGATCGAAAGTGGAGAGTTATCTCGGCAAAAACGTGTCCGTATAATCGAGCCAAGAAAAATCCCCAAGCAACCTGATTTTGCTCACTTAAAATTTTAATTAACGTTAAGCACTTATCAAAATCGCGTAAGACCTCGTACTTTTAGTGCGGGGATGGATAACGAGGGCTGCGTAAGCAGCCCCTTAACCCCTTAACAGGCTGCTAAAGTCTTTGCAGTATAGGTTGGTACTGGTATTGTATACAGCATGATAAGGCACACTAAAACATTAAAAGTTCGAGTCCGAGACAGGCATGTGCCCTTGCTAAACCGTATGGCTCGAAGCGTCAATTTTGTCTGGAATTTTGTTAATGAATTAAGCCGCCGCTCGATTAAGGAGCGCGGTGTGTTTTTGTCTGCGTATGATATGCATCCCTACACAAAGGGCGCAGGTAAAGAGCTTGGCCTGCACAGCCAAACCTTACAGTGCATTGCAGGTGAGTATGTCACACGCCGCAAGCAGTTTAAGAAGGTGCGGCTGAACTGGCGCAAATCAGGCGGTGTACGCCGCTCACTGGGCTGGATACCCGTCAATACAGGTGCGGCGCAATGGAGAAACGGGCAGGTCTACCACAACGGCCACTATTTTAAGGTCTGGGACAGCTACGGCTTGAACCAATACAAGTTTCGCTCGGCCAGTTTCAATGAAGATGCTCGTGGCCGCTGGTACTTCAATGTTGTGGTTGATATGGAGGTCGAACCAAGCAAAGGCCAAGACCGTATCGGTATTGACCTTGGCTTAACTGATACAGCCACCTGCTCGGACGGCACCAAGCTGGAAGCGGGTCGTTTCTACCGTGGCCTTGAGGAAAAATTAGCCATAGCACAACGGGCTAGAAATAAAACCCAAGTCAAAACCCTTCACGCCAAGATTGCTAACCGTAGAAAAGATGCCCTGCACAAGTTCAGCCGTATGCTGGTCAACCGTTGCGGTGAAATCTATGTGGGCAATGTCAGTAGCTTAAAACTCGTTAAAACCACGATGGCCAAGTCAGTGTTAGATGCTGGCTGGGGTCAATTAAAAACAATGCTGGACTATAAATGCGCTCACGCAGGCATTGTTTTTAGGGAAGTTGACGAGGCATACACCACCCAAACCTGTTCGAGTTGCGGCAGTTTGCCCGAGTCGAGGCCGAAAGGTATCGCAGGACTTGGAATAAGAGAATGGACGTGCAGTGGGTGTGGTGTCACCCACGATCGCGATATCAACGCGGCACGTAACATTCTCGCGGCCGGGCATGGTCGTCTAGCAATAGGAATCCCCGTCCTTTAGGTCGGGGAGGATGTCAAAACTCAAGCGCATAATCTGCAGTAGTTTCAATTGACAATAGCACGTCCAAAAACGGGACTTCCCACTAAACGTTTCTGATAATATCTACTGTCATACTGCACTGCTATTAAATGCGTTATATTAGCTCGATATTTAACCGATATAAAGATGCATGCTACAGAGCCTAGGACTCAATACTTGTTCTGCCACATCAGCTAACAAGTCACTGCTTCAACCCTTGAGTACCACAATAGCTACGGATGCGGCATACGACTTGCCGCATCAGGCTAGGCTCTTTAGACTGCACCTCTTACTTTATAGAGAGAGTTGCCGTGTCTTCCGTTTTCCCAACAGATTCTGTCGGCTTAGTCAGTCCAGAAGTGGTACATTTTGATCAGCCGCTTCAGTTAACCTGCGGCCGCACACTCGATGAATACCATCTTATTTACGAAACCTATGGTCAGCTCAATGCAACAGCTAGCAATGCTGTACTAATTTGTCATGCTTTATCCGGCACCCATCATGCAGCCGGTTATCACCATGTTGATGATCGCAAACCCGGTTGGTGGGATACCTGTATAGGCCCAGGCAAACCTATTGATACCAATAAATTCTTTGTAGTGTCTTTAAATAACCTTGGCGGATGCCATGGTTCTACCGGTCCTAATACCATCAACCCCAAAACGGGTAAAGTATATGGTGCACAGTTTCCAGTGGTTACGGTCGAAGACTGGGTGTGCAGCCAAGCACGTTTAGCCGATCATTTAGGTATTCAGCAATGGGCTGCAGTTGTCGGCGGCAGCCTCGGTGGCATGCAAGCCTTACAATGGTCAATCAGCTACCCGGAGCGTTTGCGTCACTGTATTTCCATTGCAGCGGCACCACGCTTATCAGCTCAAAATATTGCGTTCAATGAAGTTGCACGACAAGCTATTCTAAAAGACCCCGATTTCCATGAAGGCAATTTCACTGAGGTAGGTACCATCCCTAAACGTGGTTTAATGCTCGCCCGTATGGTCGGTCATATCACTTATTTGTCCGATGGTTCTATGGGAGAGAAGTTCGGCCGCGAACTTAAAGCTGAGCGTCTGAACTATGACATCAATAATGTTGAGTTTCAGGTTGAAAGCTACCTACGCTACCAAGGTGAGCGTTTCTCCAACAGTTTTGATGCTAATACTTATTTATTGATGACCAAAGCCTTAGATTACTTTGACCCAGCAGCACAGTATGACGGCGACTTATCAGCCACTTTCGCTCGCGCACAAGCAAATTTTTTCATTATTTCCTTTACTACGGACTGGCGCTTCTCCCCAGCTCGTTCAAAAGAAATTGTTGACGCACTCATGGATGCAAAGAAAAACGTCACATACTTAGATATTGATGCACCCCAAGGTCACGATGCATTTTTAATTCCTATCCCGCGTTACCTGCAAGCATTTGGCGGTTATATGAACCGTATTAGTGTGTGAGGCACTTATGAGAGCAGATTTAGAAATTATTCAAGAATGGATCCCCGCTAACAGTCGCGTGTTGGACTTAGGTTGCGGTAACGGTGAGCTTTTATCTTGGCTACAAAAGCATAAAAATGTCACTGGCTACGGCTTAGAAATTGATCCAGATAATATTGCTGCTTGTATCACAAAAGGCGTCAATGTTATTGAACAAGACCTAGATCTTGGCCTAGGCAATTTTTCTGATGACAGCTTTGATGTGGTCGTCATGACTCAAGCCCTACAAGTCGTGCATTATCCAGATAAAATTCTTAAAGAAATGCTACGAGTAGGTCGTACCTGTATAATTACCTTTCCAAACTTTGGTCACTGGCGCTGTCGTTGGTATTTAGCTCATAAAGGTCGCATGCCTGTTTCGGACTTTTTACCTTATACGTGGTACAACACTCCTAACATTCACTTTTGCACCTTTGCTGACTTTGAAGAGTTGTGCCGAGAAATGCAAATGACTGTCCTGGATCGTTTAGCCGTGGACCGCCAGCACCGCCGTAACTTAGGCAGTCGCATTTGGCCCAACCTGCTCGGTGAAATTGGTATTTACCGTGTCACCGGTGAAAACGCCCGTTCATTAAAGAGGTAATTGTTATGCGTTATTTACTGGCTCTAGGTTTAAGTTTTTTCTTAGCATTCACTGCTCACGCGGAGGTCAAACGTAAACACAGCTATGGCGAATTGGATGTACACTACAATATTTTCAGCTCAACCTTTCTACAACCCGAAACTGCTCGTGCGGTCGGTTTAAACCGGAGCAAGAATCAAGCGGTGCTGAATATTTCTATGGTTAAATCCGGTCAAGGAGAAAAAGGCTCAGTGACCGGTGGTTATAAGAATCTTCTTGGTCAAGATAATGAGCTCACATTTACCGAAATTGATGAGGGCGATGCTGTGTACTATTTAGCGCAGTTTACCATTAGCAGTCGTGAAGTCTTAATCTTTGACCTGCAAATCACCGACAGTAAAGGTCAGACTCACCTGCTCAAGTTTAACCAAGAAGTATTCCCTGACCTATGAAAGAACTTGTTTTAGCTAGCCATAACACAGGCAAACTACGCGAGCTGCAATCATTATTAGACGGCCGCTTTCACATTCGCTCCATTAGCGAATTTACTCAAACAGAGCCTGAAGAAACAGGTTTAAGTTTTATTGAAAATGCGATTTTAAAAGCACGCCATGCCTGTGTTGTATCTGGTCTACCTGCCTTGGCCGACGACTCAGGTCTAGCCGTAGACTACTTAGGCGGTGCACCTGGGATTTATTCGGCACGCTATAGCGACTCGGGCGGCGATGCGGGTAATAACCGTAAGCTTCTCGCCGAATTACAAGGCGTGCCCGATGCACAACGCGGCGCACAATTTATTTGTGTTCTAGCCCTACTGCAGCATGCTGATGATCCACTTCCAATCATTTGCGAGGGGCGTTGGCACGGACGTATTTTACATGCCACCCAAGGTGAAAACGGCTTTGGCTATGATCCACTGTTCTATGTACCCGAGCAGCACTGTAGTAGCGCCGAGCTTGAAAGTTCGCTTAAAAACCAGCTCAGCCACCGCGCAAAGGCAATGCATATACTCAAACAAAAGCTTGTCTTATGAGTCTCATTACCTCTGACTTAAGTACTCACCACCCCATACAAAACGGCTTTCAACTGCCTCCTTTAGCGCTGTACGTACATATTCCCTGGTGCATACGCAAATGCCCATATTGTGACTTTAATTCTCATGCTGCCGCTGCTAAGTTGCCTGAGGAGGCATATGTATCAGCTTTGCTCTCTGACTTAGAGCAAGACCTGATACATGTCCACGGCCGTACAGTGACATCAATTTTTTTCGGTGGTGGTACACCCAGCTTATTTTCAGCTCAAGCACTACAAACATTACTCGATGGCTTGGAACAACGTCTTATTTTTAGCCCTGAAATAGAAATCACTCTAGAAGCGAATCCCGGAACCTTTGAACAAGAAAAATTTGCTGCTTATCGCACCCTGGGCATCAACCGTTTGTCTATTGGTATCCAAAGCTTTGACGACAATAAGCTGCACGCCTTAGGTCGCGTTCACTCCGGTAGCGAAGCAATTGCCGCGGTCAAAATGGCACGCCAAGCGGGTTTTACCAATTTTAACTTAGATTTGATGCATGGCTTACCTGCTCAGTCACCAGAACAGGCACTCACTGATCTACAAACAGCCATTGACCTATCCCCTACACATCTTTCTTGGTACCAACTGACCATGGAACCGAACACGGTGTTTTGGAGTAAACCCCCAACCCTCCCAGAAGATGACGTGCTCTGGGATATTCAAGAGGCCGGTCAAGCTTTACTAGCCAAGCAAGGCTTCCACCAATATGAAGTATCTGCTTACACGCGTGATGCTCAATTTGCTCAGCACAATCTTAATTATTGGTCATTTGGCGACTTTATTGGTATTGGTGCAGGGGCCCATGGCAAGGTCAGTGATCCGCAAGGCCGTATCCAGCGAACTTGGAAAACACGCCAACCTAATGACTATCTCAACCCTGATAAGCCCTTTTTAGCCGGCAGTTCAACTCTCGCTACGACAGAATTACCCTTTGAGTTCTTAATGAATGCTCTGCGCTTAACCGATGGTGTGGCGCTAACGCTCTTCAGCAAACGCACTGGTCTGCCTGCAAGCGTACTAACAAAAGGATTACAGCGAGCACGCCAACGCGGTTTATTAAGTGACGACCCTTTGCGCTTAGCTGCCAGCGCACAAGGACAACTCTTTCTTAATGATTTACTGCATATTTTTCTAGACAACTGAAAAACAAAGGTACAGGAGACCCCATGGATCTATTGCTTGAACTCGTGGTTGAACTTTCTAAATGGTCGCGTTTTCATTTAAGTGATATTTCTTTAGCCATAATGGCCAGTGCTCTAGTATTAGTTGGTCCTGACATCAATGCTCGCGTACGGAGCTCAATCGGTCACTTAAACTTTCTCTTACGCACCTTAGCATTTATTTTGGTCTGCACTTTAGGCTATGGCCTTGCGATGGTTTATCTCACACCTATCTTGCAAAACACTCTTGGGCACCTAAATAACTATTCATTATCGCCCGTCGTAATATTAATTTTTCTGCTCATCGGAATTTTAGCTGATCGCCATTAAGTTTGCCGGAAGAGGGCTAAAGCACCTCTTAATCAAGCACATAAAGCGTGCAATAGGAGGAGGCGGAGGAGAAGGCAATGCAAGATAGTGTGGCAGAGTTTAGAGAAACAACTCTGCCTTACAACTCATGATCTCAGATTAATGTACCCGCTCAAACTTTAAGTCCCACACACCATGGCCTAAACGCTCACCACGGCGCTCAAACTTCGTCACAGGGCGCTCTAACGGACGCGGTACAGAAGTTTGATCAGCAGATAAGTTCATAAAACCAGGCGCCACATTCAACACTTCTAACATATGCTCAGCATAAGGCTCCCAATCGGTTGCCAAGTGGAAGATACCACCTACTTTTAGCTTGCTACGAACCAATTGAGCAAACTCTGGCTGCACAATACGACGCTTATGATGACGACTTTTATGCCATGGATCAGGGAAAAACAGAAGCAAACGATCAAGACTGCTGTCTGGCACACATGTCTTTAACACTTCCAACGCATCACAGCTGTATACACGTACATTATTCACCCCTTCCGCCAGCAAACCGCTCAACAATGAGCCCACTCCTGGCCGATGAACTTCTATACCAATAAAATCATGACCAGGTGTAGCTTGTGCCATTTCCAATAAAGAATGCCCCATGCCAAAACCAATCTCTAATGTGAGCGGTGCTTGGCGACCAAATACCTGAGCAAAGTCCTGCATTCCCGCCTCAAGCGTTAGACCAAACTTCGGCCAGCCTTCATCTACTCCTCGTTGCTGCCTTGGAGTCATGCGACCCGCACGCATTACATAGCTTTTAATTTCACGACGATACGCAGGCTGCACATCATCAGTGATCAGATCGTCTGTCATGGGATTCCTATCAAAATGAAGTCAATGACTACGCTTTTGTAGCGTAGTCATGCAAGTAAATACCGAATTTAATCAATAGTACCTTCAAGCGGCGAGGAGGCACTAGCATAAAGCTTCTTCGGCATTCGCCCAGCCAAGTAAGCAAAACGCCCTGCCTCAATGGCATAACGCATAGCTTGTGCCATTAAAACTGGCTGTTGCGCCTCAGCAATAGCACTATTCATCAACACTGCTGAGCAACCCATTTCCATAGCAATAGTGGCATCAGAAGCAGTCCCCACACCGGCATCTACCAACACCGGCACTTTTGCTTCTTCCAAAATAATACGCAAATTATAAGGGTTACAAATACCTAAACCTGTACCAATCAAGCCTGCTAAAGGCATTACAGCAATACAGCCAATAGCTTCCAACTCACGTGCAATGATAGGGTCATCACTGGTATAAACCATGACATCAAAACCCTCATTGACAAGTATTTTTGCTGCTTTTAGCGTTTCCACTACGTTAGGGAATAAGGTCTTTTGATCTGCAAGGATTTCCAGTTTCACTAATGAGCGACCGCCCAATAATTCACGTGCTAAACGACAAGTACGTATCGCCGATTCAGCATCATAACAACCTGCAGTATTAGGTAAGATGGTATAGCGATCAGGGCTAATCACATCCAACAGGTTTGGCTCATCTTTATTTTGGCCAATATTGGTACGGCGCACTGCAACAGTCACAATCTCAGCCCCTGAGGCCTCAATTGCTAAACCAGTTTCTTCAAGATCTTTATACTTACCTGTACCCACCAATAAACGTGATGAGTAAGTTTTTCCTGCAATTGTAAAAGGATGATCTTCGCGCGCAACGTTCATTTAAAGTCTCTCTTAATCAGTAAAAGACGGTTAGTTGAACTAACCACCACCAATTGCTTGTACAACCTCAACCACATCGCCCTCTTTTAAGTGCGTGGCCTCGTACAAACTGCGTGGCACAATTTCGAAGTTTAACTCGACGGCAACGCGGCGCCCTGCTAACTGCAGATGTTCAAGTAAACCTGCCACACTGAGCGCTTCGCTTAATGGGTAAGTTTCACCATTCAACTGAATATGCATAACACAACCGTGAAATTCCGAAGGGTTTATATTTTAACGGGTTCATAACCCGATAACCAAATATTTAAGTTTTAGATACCATTGAACAAGCCAAACTCATCCAACCTAAAACCAACAACATACCACCAACCGGTGTTAACAAACCTGGCATTAAAGGCGTCAACACAAGGACATATAGACTACCAGAAAATAAAATCACTCCAGCGGCAAAGCAGATTGCAGCAAGCTGTAAAGCCCGCGAGGGCTGCTGCTGAGCCAAAACAGCGACCAACAATAAAGCTAGAGCATGAATAAACTGATATTGAACCCCTGTTTGTAAGACAGCTAAAGAGCTACTACTCAGTACACCTTTCAAACCATGGGCAGCAAAAGCCCCTAACAGTACCGCCAGCCCTCCAAAAACAGATGCAACAACAACCCAGTAACGCACTATAAACCTCCTCTTTTATCCTATGTTGGTTATAATCAAGCTTCTTCAGAACTAGGTCAAAACAATGCTAAGCAGATTATTACGCACTGTCTTAACAACAGTATTGAGCTTACTCGTACTGAGCGTGTTATTAGTGCTACTCCTGCGTTGGGTTAACCCTCCTTATAGCGCTTTAATGCTAGAAAGGCATTTTAGCACAGTAAAAACTAACGAAAGCTATAGCAGTCAACGTATCTGGATCAACTGGGACACTCTGCCCGACAACTTAAAAATCGCTGTGATTGCTGGTGAAGACCAGCAATTTGCCAACCACAAGGGCTTTGACTTCGCTGCAATTCGTGCAGCTCTTTCATACAATCAAAACAGTAACAGTATACGAGGCGCTAGCACCATCTCACAGCAAGTCGCTAAGAACACTTTCCTATGGTCAGCACGTAGTTGGCCCCGCAAAGCATTGGAAGCGTGGTTTACTTTACTCATTGAGCTACTATGGAGCAAAGAGCGTATTTTAGAAGTGTATTTAAATAGCGCCGAATGGGGCCACGGTATTTTTGGTGCTGAAGCTGCAGCACAATACCATTTCAATACCAGCGCAACTCATTTATCCAATCAGCAAGCTTATCTTTTAGCTGCCATATTACCCAGCCCCCTGCTACGCAGCGCCCGTCAACCCAGCGCTACCACTTCCAAACGCGCGCGATGGATTGGCCAACAAGTGCGCCAATTAGGAGGCACCAACTACCTCAAAAAAATCAGTGCACCACAGAATTGAACTCAATATAAAAAGCCCCGCAGCTACCTTAGCAACTGCGGGGCTTAGTGCAGACTTTATGCACTTAACAGGGACTTACGCAGCAAAGTTTTTCGCTACGAAATCCCAGTTTACTAAGTTCCAGAATGCTTCAACGTACTTAGGACGCGCATTGCGGTAATCGATATAGTATGCGTGCTCCCACACGTCACAGGTCAGTAGCGGTGTATCTCCAGTTGTTAGCGGGCAGCCAGCACCAATAGTGCTAGACAGTGCTAAAGAGCCATCAGCTTTTTTAACCAACCAAGCCCAACCTGAACCGAATGTACCGATTGCAGTTTTAGTGAACTCTTCTTTGAATGCTTCAAAAGAACCAAAAGCTGCATTGATTGCATCAGCTAGAGCACCTGTAGGCTCACCACCAGCATTTGGAGCCAAGCAGTTCCAGTAAAAAGTGTGGTTCCAAACTTGTGCAGCGTTGTTGAATACGCCACCGCTTGAAGTCTTGATGATTTCCTCTAAGCTTTTACCTTCGTACTCACTACCTGGAACCAAGTTGTTCAGATTTACAACGTAAGCGTTGTGGTGTTTACCGTGGTGAAAATCTAGCGTTTCTGCAGAAATATGTGGTTCTAGTGCATTTTTTTCGTAAGGCAAAGCAGGTAATTCAAAAGCCATAATATTATTCTCCATTTACATCAGACGAGGCACAATCAGCAAGTTATTTTATGCTCTGCTGATTCTAGTGCCAGCGGTTTCAACTTGCTTTAAGCACTTCATCATAGCACCACCGGTGCTGCTAATCTACGCAGTATCTATAGGGCTTTAACCATTAAGGAGCAATTGCAACGCAACAACAATCATCATAAGTGCAACTAAAAAGTCGATAACTCGCCATGTCATAGGGCGCGCTAACCAAGGTGCCAATTGAGCAGCACCCACTGCTAATCCAAAAAACCATAAGATAGAGCCTGTTGCAGAGCCCAACACATAAGCACCTGGAGAGTCTTGCTGCGCCCCAAGAGAGCCGATGAGCAAAACCGTATCTAAATATACATGGGGATTAAGCAGTGTCACCGCTAAAGTTGTCACCGTTACAGCACCTAGTGACTGCGTTGGCCGATCAACCACAGCCTCGAGTACTTGCTTACTAAAAGCTCGACGTAATGCCAACAATGCATAAGTGGATAAAAACAATATTCCACCCCAGCGGGCAATTACAAGTAATAATGGACTACTAGTCAACACATGCGCCAAGCCATAGACACCTGCCGCAACCAGCAACACATCAAAAAACGCACAAATACTGGCAACCCAAAAATGATGCTCGCGGCGCAATGCTTGCGACACGAGAAAAGCATTTTGCGCCCCAATGGCCATAATCAAGCCCAACAGCACGAGCAAACCATTAACATAACTTTGCAGCACGACAGGGAGTCTCCCACGGCGCCCCATATGATGCGCTCGCCATTCATTAATAATGAAAAAACCCCAAAAAGTCGATCCACTTTTTGGGGTTCATTCATCTACTTTGACTATTTATTGTCAATAACAGCGACTTATAAACCAGACATCGACTGAATTGCGCTCAATAACTCGTCATCACTACAGTCATTACAAGTCCCTTTAGGAGGCATTGCATTAAGACCAGTGATAGCAGACTGTAACAAACCTTCTAAACCACCCTTCGCATCTGCTCGCTCTTTCCAGACAGCTGTTTCTCCAGAAATCGGTGCACCTGCGACACCCGCTGTATGACAAACACTACAATGCTGAGCAATCACATCATCGGCACTACGTCCTGCAGAAGCGGCAGCCGGAGCGGCAGGAGCAGCTTGTTTAGCACACTCATCACCTTGGACGCATACCACGCCCACTGGTTTAATACGTTCTGCAATAGCTTCATCAGTGGTTGCTTGCGCACTGACTGCCCATAAGGCTAGAACAGCTGCTGGAGCTACCAGAATTTTCTTCATCAGGTTCACGGTACACCCTCTATTCTCTTGGCAATTCATTCTCGCAACAGGTTTTGCGAATTCGGCACAGTATAACCACTCCTTGCCTTCAGGCAAACAGTAGACCAGCTTAATAATTTTTTTAATTTCTAAATTGGCAAATATTCATACTTAACCCGCTTCACATGACACAGCAGTTCATAAGAAATTGTCCCAGCCAACTCGGCAACTTCATCAATTGAAACGTTCTCCCCCCACAACTCAACCACGCTACCCACACTAGCAGTAACATGATCTGTCAAATCAATGGCCAACATATCCATAGAAACACGCCCTAATAACCTTGTACGCTTACCATCTACAGCAACCGGCGTTCCAGTCGGCGCGTGACGTGGATAACCATCGGCATAACCTAGCGCAACAACACCGACGCGCATAGGCTTGTCACTCACAAATTGTGCACCATAGCCAACAGGCTCGCCTGCTGGCAGCTCACGCACGGCAATGACTTTGGACTGCAAGGTCATCACTGGGCGAAACTGCTCACCATTTAATCGTTCTGCCGCAACTGGCTGACTACCATATAAAATAATGCCTGGACGTGACCAGTCACTGCAGATATCTGGCCAGGCCAACAAGGCTGGAGAATTACACACACTGACTTGTGCTTGTATTCCTCGCGTAGCTTCGAGAAACACTTGATACTGCTCTTGAGTACGGGATGAATACTGTTCATCAGCACGAGCAAAGTGCGTTGCCAACACAACCGAAGCAACATTATGGCTAGCCTGAAGTCGCTGCCATACTGTGTAAACCTCATGTGGAAAAAAGCCTACTCGGTGCATCCCAGAGTCTATTTTCAGCCATACCCTGATTGGCTGAGACAACTGTGCCTGCTCTACAGCCTGCAATTGCCATTCAGCATGAACCATACACCATAAGTCATACGCAACTATCAGAGCCAATTCGTCAGCGTGAAAAAAACCTTCCAACAACACAATGGGCTGCTTAATTCCGGCTGCGCGCAATTCTAGAGCCTCTTCAAGACTCGACACTGCAAAGCCATCAGAAATATCCTGCAATGCCTGCGAGCAAACAACAGCACCATGCCCATAAGCATCGGCTTTCACCACGGCTAAAGCCTTTCCCGCACACAATGTTTGTGCTAATTGATAATTATGACGCAAAGCCTGCAGATTGATGAGTGCACGCGCCGGACGCATGTCCTGTTCCTTCTAAAAGTTGACATTAAATCACCCAAGTGCCACGCACCGAGTAAAGCCTAATAAGGAGCGACCTCAGCAGTAGCGAAACATATCTAAACCTTCGCGACTGATTTGCGGAATACGTTGACGCATAACATCCGCTAGATAACTTGCCGAGCCACAAGACATGGTCCAACCTAAAGTTCCATGCCCAGTATTTAAAAATAAATTACGATAAGCAGTGTGCCCTACAATGGGGGTGCCATCCGGTGTAGCTGGACGCAATCCAGTCCAGATTTCCCCCTGCGCTACATCACCGCCTTGCGGGTATAAAAGCCGAGTAACATACTCTAAAGTCTCGCGACGCTTAGGGTCCAACTCCAAATCAAAACCTGCAACTTGTGCCATGCCACCCACACGAATTCGTTGGTCAAAACGCGTAATAGCCACCTTGTAAGTTTCATCAATCACCGTAGATTGCGGCGCCATCGCCACATTACGAATAGGCAGAGTTAATGAATAACCTTTTAACGGATACACAGGAATTTTAATTCCTAGCGGCAGCAGCATCGCTCTAGAGTAACTGGCTAAAGCCAGTACATACTGATCAGCCGTTTCTAGCACACCATCAATCATCACCCCGGTTACCTGGTCACCACTGCTACTAATACTCTGAACGGTACAGCCTAAACGGAATTCAACGCCCAGCTCACGTGCTAATGCAGCCAGATTACGAGTAAATAGATTGCAATCACCCGTCTGATCATTAGGCACATGTAGCGCACCAGTTAAGGTGTCAGACACTGCAGATAAAGCAGGTTCCACACGACCGATCTCTGAGGGTTTCAGTAATTCATAGGGCACACCACTTTGCTCTAAGATAGCAATATCTTGCGCTGCATGATCCAACTGTTTTTGCGTGCGAAACAATTGCGTTGTACCTTTTTGCCGCCCCTCATATTCAATACCAGTCTCAGCACGCAAAGCATCTAAACAGTCACGACTGTATTCCGCCATACGCACCATACGCTCTTTATTCACCGCATAACGAGCTGATGTGCAATTACGCAGCATACGTAGCAACCACTGGTATTGAAAAGGATCCTTGGTCAGTTTTAAGGAGAACGGGGCATGACGCTGCATGAGCCATTTAATTGCTTTAAATGGCACCCCTGGCGCAGCCCAAGGAGCAGCAATTCCTGGTGAAATTTGCCCAGCGTTGGCAAAACTAGTTTCCTCAGCTACATCTTCTTGACGATCAACCACTACTACTTGGTAACCTTGTCTGGCTAAATAATAAGCTGTGGTGACACCAATAACTCCCGCCCCTAATACTAAAACCCGCATATATTCCTCATTGATTGCTAATTTAAATCGCTATCTTGGTCGTTAATTATGACTCCAGTCTTACACTGCACTGGCTTTTAACAAATGCACAGGCGTTAAATCCTGGCCACGCCAGACGAAAGCATGCGGCCATAAGTTTTGTTCGATTGGTGTTTGCTGCCAAAGTTGCAAAAAACTGCACTGCTCCACAGGGTGTAGCACTTGCGGTGCTAATATTGATAAAGGCCACAACACAAAAGCATTTTTCAAAATTTCAGCACGGGGCAGAATCACATCACCAAAAACACCCACGTGCTGCTCATAAAGCAACACATCAATATCTAAGGTCAAACCACGCCGTGGCTGTGCGTAACGCCCATTGATCGATTCAATCTGCTTTAGATGCTGATTCAGTCTCTGCAATGGCATCGCTGTTTTAAAATGCACCACTAAGTTTAGAAAGCAATCACTACGAATACCTACTGGCTCACTCTCAAAAACAGGCGAACAACGCAACTCGCCAAAAAGTTCAAACAAAGCATCAAGCCCTGCGCACAAATGCGCTTCACGCTCAATATTGCTGCCTAAACCTAAATACACATCAACTAGCGACATCCGCGTTCAATCTCCACCCCAACACCGCGCGCACCAGCAACGGCACCAGGTTTAGTGATTTTCAAACGCAACCACGGAATATTAAACTCATCCATTAACAATCCTGCCAAGCGTTCAGCAAAAGTTTCCACGAGCTCAAAGTTACTACTTTGAGCAAACACACTAATGCGCTCGGATACTGCGGCATAATCTAAGGCTAAATGCAAAGCGTCCTCCGCAGCGCATGGGCGATTATCCCACCCCATATGCACATCCACCACTAAGTTTTGACGAATTGTGCGCTCCCAGTCATAGGCACCAATTACAGTGTCTACTTCTAGACTTTCGATAAATACCGTGTCCACTTTGCTCTTGCCTCGTTAGAATCAAGGCTCGCTAGCCTTGGATCAATCAAATGTTTGAATTATTACTAGTGTGCGCTTATCTTGTTGGCTCGTTTTCTTTTGCCATTGTGCTGAGCCGTTATTACGGCAATAGCGACCCCCGCGTGCAAGGTTCTGGCAACCCCGGTGCCACCAATATGCTACGCGTTGCAGGTAAACGCTTGGCTATTTTGACCCTGCTCGGCGATCTGAGCAAAGGGTTAGTACCCGTTTTATTTGCCAATGCAGTAGGGCTTAACCTGCAACAGCAGGCTTGGATCGGTCTAACCGCGGTAATTGGCCATTTATATCCACTGTACTTCAGTTTTCGCGGTGGTAAAGGTGTTGCTACAACAGCTGGTATGCTACTAGGACTCTATCCTCCAGCAGCACTTCTCGCACTTCTAGTCTGGTCACTGACTTTTTTCCTCACCCGCATCAGCTCACTTGCATCCTTAGCTAGCGTCACCTTATGCTTACCTTTGCTGGCTTGGCAGCAACCTCTTGCCCTATTGCCTGTAAGCATGTTAAGTGCTTTATTGGTCTGGCGTCATCGCAGCAATTTAAAAGACTTACTAGACGGCACCGAACGCAACTTTAGAGATTAGTTTTAAAGCAACGCAGGCAATTCTTCTAAGGGCCAGCGTGCTCGCACATGAATCGCGCGTCCCTCATGCTGACCAGCCAACAAGCGTTGGCACCCCGCATAGGCAATCATTGCACCATTATCAGTACAAAACTCTGGTCGCGCATAAAACACTTGCCCTCCATGCTTGACTAGCATACTTTCTAAAGACTTACGCAGCGCCTGATTAGCACTTACCCCACCTGCAATCACTAAATTTTTCAAACCTTCTTGCTGCAAAGCACGCTGACACTTAATAGTTAATGTCGTAACTACCGCTGCCTGGAAGGCATGAGCCAAATCAGCGCGAGTTTGCTCACAGTCATCACCGGCTGCAAGACACTTTTGCCACGCCGTTAAAGTCGCAGTTTTTAAACCACTAAAACTAAATTCCAAACCTGGGCGATCAGTCATGGGCTTAGGTAAGACAAAACGTCCAGACACACCCTTTTCTGCTAAACGCGCAATTTCTGGCCCTCCGGGATAACGCAAGCCCATCATTTTAGCAGTTTTATCAAAGGCCTCACCTGCAGCATCATCAATAGACTCACCTAGCAAACGATACTGACCAATCTCATCAACACGCACCAGCTGCGTGTGCCCACCCGATACTAATAACGCCACAAAGGGAAACTGCGGCGGAGTTTCCTCAAGCATCGGAGCTAATAAATGCCCTTCCATATGGTGTACTCCAACAGCAGGAACATCCCAAGCAAAGGCTAAGGCTTGCGCACAAGAGGCTCCAACCAACAATGCTCCGACCAAGCCAGGGCCTGCAGTATATACAATACCTTGGATATCTTGCTTAGAACAATGCGCCTCGTTCAACACCTGCTCAATGAGCGGCAGGATACGCTTGATATGATCACGCGATGCAAGCTCTGGAACCACTCCGCCATAGACACGGTGCAAGTCAATTTGACTAAATAGCGCATCCGCCAAAAGGCCGCGCTCACTGTCATATAATGCTACCCCTGTCTCATCACAAGATGTTTCTATGCCCAACACCAACATTTAATCAGCCCGCCTAACTTTACAACTATGAAATAAGCAAGCATGATAAGCGGCTTAGCGGTTATGTTCTATATTTTTCTTTATTAGTATTTGCTTTTAGTGAAAAAAGTGGCTACAATCCGCAACCCTTAATAACGGATATGTGTTTTTTAACGCATATCTTACAACCCGGTCATTGATGAAGGTACGAATCGGATGCCAACTGTCAAACTTAAAGACAACGAACCATTTGACGTTGCTCTGCGTCGCTTCAAGCGCTCCTGCGAAAAAGCCGGTGTTCTTGCTGATGTACGCAGTCGCGAGTTTTATGAAAAACCAACTGCGGAACGCAAGCGTAAAGCAGCAGCAGCAGTAAAGCGCCACGCTAAGAAAGTACAACGCGAACAACGTCGTCACGAACGCCTGTACTAAGTTATACAGGTTAAGTGCACACAAAGCCCGGACTCGTCCGGGTTTTGTCGTTTTAAAATTCCCATCAAAAACACTCAGTGCAAACAGCTGGCGATCTCAATCCTCATACGATAGCTAGACTTACTAGGCAAGAGTGTCGTATAGCATATTCAAACAACTTACGCAGATACTCAGCTGTACAGCAAGCAGGCAAACGCTAGCGCGTGCACCCAGCCGAATCACTGCAAAAAAAATCAAACACTGTAGAGGCTCCATGGCCGGACTCATTGCACAAGGTTTTATTGACGACTTACTCAACCGAACCGACATTGTCGAGGTGGTAGGCTCTCGCGTGCAATTAAAAAAATCTGGCAAGAACTACACTGCTTGTTGCCCTTTTCATCAAGAAAAAACCCCCTCTTTCTCAGTCAGTCAAGACAAGCAATTCTATTACTGCTTCGGCTGTGGCGCCGGTGGTAATGCACTGGGCTTTCTAATGGACCACGATAATCTCGAATTCCCAGAAGCTGTAGAAGAGTTAGCGCAACGGGCAGGCGTTGAAGTTGAACGTGAATCAAGCGGCGAACCTCAAAAGCCGCGCCAACCAGTTGACTCCCCCCTGTATGCATTACTGTCTGCAGCCAGCGACTATTATCGCAATGCACTGAAAAACCACCCACAACGTCATACAGCAGTGAGCTACTTAAAAGATCGCGGAGTCTCTGGCGTCATTGCGCGTGATTTTGCGTTAGGCTTTGCTCCCCCTGGTTGGGATCATCTCAGCAAACACTTGAGCGGCGACAGCATGCAACAAAAAGCATTAATTGATGCGGGCTTAGTCGTGGAAAATGCTGACAGCAAGCGCCGTTATGATCGCTTTCGCGACCGTATTATGTTTCCAATTCATGATACTCGCGGTCGCATTATTGGCTTTGGTGGGCGTGTTTTAGGTGATGACAAACCCAAATACCTCAACTCCCCCGAAACAGCCGTCTTTCATAAAGGCCAAGAGCTTTACGGCCTCTATGAGGCACGCAAATACAATCGCCAACTCAACGAAATCATCGTCGTTGAAGGCTATATGGATGTGATTGCTTTAGCTCAGCAAGGCTTGCGTAATGCTGTTGCCACCTTGGGTACCGCCACTAGCGAAGAACACATTAAACGTTTATTTCGCGTGGTACCTAATATTTTATTCTGCTTTGATGGCGATAACGCAGGGCGAAAAGCCGCGTGGCGTGCACTTGAGTCAACCTTGAGCAATCTAAAAGACGGCTATCAAGCACGCTTTTTATTTGTTCCAGATGGTGAAGACCCTGATAGCCTGATTCGTAGCGAAGGCCTTGAAGCTTTCCAAGCTCGTATCAACCAACACTCAGTAGCCCTCACCGAGTATTTCTTTACGCACCTTGCAGAAGAAATCAACCTTGACTCACTCGAAGGCAAAGCACACCTTGCCACCTTGGCCACACCACTGATTGAACGCATTCCTGGTGCCAACTTACGCGCACTAATGCGCCAAAAACTCACACAGCTGACAGGGTTAACTAGCGCTCCCAATGACAACTTCACCCCAGAGCACTCCAACACAACCAGCCACGATTGGGCGCCAGAATATAATTTTGACGAAATAGATCCTGACTCATTTACACAATACCATAGCGATGACTCTGCTCCATTGGCACCACAAACGCCCGTGCGATCTACAAGCCAGCTAAGCTACAAAAGAAACTTACAGCCGGGTAAATCTAGTTTTACGCGCCAAGAAAAAAGCACCCAAACTGCGGTAGAACCCCCACATTTAGCTGCTTTGCGCACCTTATTACACCATCCGCAACTCGCACAAAAAGTCGATACAGCAAGTAATCTTGCTGCAGAAGATGACTTATACGCGCAACTGCTCGTCTCACTACTTGAGGCGTTACAAAAAAACCCCGACCTCAGCCCGCTCCAATTGATAGCACGATGGCATGGCACCGAACAGGGCCACCTATTGCGTGCGCTGGCTGAAAAAGAGTGGCTAATTGATGCCGATAACCTTGAAAAACAATTTTTTGACACCATAACTCGTTTAGCATCTCGTCAACGTGAGCGCCTTATTGAACAACTCTTGAACAAAGCTCGCACCGACGAACTTTCTAACGAAGAAAAACAACACTTACGTACATTGTTTGAACAACACAACAATGCGCCAAGTTCCGCCCAAACTGGCAATTAAACCACTATATGCAGTATAATATAGCCTTAATTGCCTTTCGGCCCAGACCTTTCATGGATAGGGTGATATGTCCGCAAAATCACAACAATCTCGTCTAAAAGAATTAATCGCCCGCGGCCGTGAGCAGGGATACCTGACTTACGCCGAGGTCAACGACCATCTTCCTGAAGATATTTCGGACCCAGAACAGGTCGAAGATATTATTCGCATGATCAATGACATGGGAATCAATGTCTTTGAAACTGCGCCCGATGCTGACGCACTGCTACTCGCAGGCGCAGATACCGATGAAGCTGCCGCTGAAGAAGCTGCTGCAGCTCTTGCTGCTGTTGAAACAGACATTGGCCGCACTACAGATCCCGTACGAATGTACATGCGTGAAATGGGTACGGTCGAACTCCTCACCCGTGAAGGCGAAATCGAAATCGCCAAGCGCATCGAGGAAGGTATTCGTGAAGTGATGGGGGCTATCGCACACTTCCCTGGTACCGTTGCCGACGTCCTCGCTAGCTTTGATCGTGCGATCGAGGAAGGCACCCGTCTTACTGATATCTTTAACGGCTACATCGACCCTGACGATGAAGTTGCTGAGCAAGCTGCGCCGCCTGTGCCAAAAGCCAAGCCAGCCAAAGCTAAAGATGATGATGACGAAGAAGAAGAGGAAGAAGAAGAGCCAGAGGAAGAGGAGGAAACCGGTGACGGTGGTCCTGATCCTGAGGTGGCTAAACAACGTTTCGGTGCTATCGCAGAACAACTGGCAACAGTTGAAAAAATACTGAAAAAACACGACCGCAATAGCAAACAAGCCGTAGAAGCACTCCACGAGTTGGCTGAACTGTTTATGCCTATTAAATTAGTGCCTAAACAGTACGATGCTTTAGTTATCATCGTGCGTGATGCTTTACATCGTGTCCGTCGCCAAGAACGTGCCATTATGCAGCTATGCGTACGTGACGCACGTATGCCACGTGCCGACTTTCTAAAACACTTCCCTGGCAATGAAGTAGATTTAGAGTGGGCCGTCAAGCTCAGCGAAAGCAAAGCACGTTATGCCGCTAACTTGGTACCTTTAATTGAAGAAATTCAGCGTAATCAACAACTCTTGATTGAGTTGGAAGAAGAAACTTCATTGACCATTGCGGATATCAAAGATATCAACCGTCGCATGTCCATTGGGGAAGCCAAAGCTGGCCGTGCGAAGAAAGAAATGGTTGAAGCCAACCTACGTCTGGTCATTTCTATTGCTAAGAAATACACCAACCGTGGCTTACAGTTCTTGGATCTCATCCAGGAAGGTAATATTGGCTTAATGAAAGCGGTCGACAAGTTCGAATACCGTCGTGGCTATAAGTTCTCGACCTATGCTACTTGGTGGATTCGTCAAGCCATTACACGCTCGATTGCCGACCAAGCACGCACCATTCGTATTCCTGTGCATATGATTGAGACCATCAACAAACTTAATCGTATCTCACGCCAAATGCTTCAAGAAATGGGCCGTGAACCGACCCCTGAAGAACTAGGCGAACGTATGGAGATGTCTGAAGATCGCGTACGTAAAGTCTTGAAGATTGCCAAAGAACCCATTTCTATGGAAACACCAATTGGTGATGATGAAGACTCGCATTTAGGAGACTTCATTGAGGATGCTACTATGCAATCACCCATTGATATTGCAACTGTAGAGAACCTAAGAGAAGCCACTCGCGATGTATTAGGCGGTCTAACGGAGCGTGAAGCAAAAGTTTTACGTATGCGTTTTGGTATTGATATGAATACTGACCATACGTTAGAAGAAGTCGGCAAACAGTTTGATGTGACTCGTGAACGGATTCGTCAAATCGAAGCTAAAGCTTTACGAAAACTGCGTCACCCATCACGCAGTGAGCACTTGCGTTCCTTCTTAGATGAGTAAAATCAAAAACCCCCGATTAAATCGGGGGTTTTTGATTGCGTCTTTATAATTCACAGGTATAATTAGCTGCTGCTGGGGCCCATAGCTCAGTTGGTTAGAGCAGGGGACTCATAATCCCTTGGTCCGCGGTTCAAGTCCGCGTGGGCCCACCATTTCCCAGCCCTTCAAAAAGATACAGCTCGATTACGAAGCAATCGATTTTTATTCAGGCAGTCCACAATCAGCCTACTCATTAAATCATGCAATAGTTCATCATTAGTCATCTACATCACTACACCGATGAGAACCTTGGCATCCGTCCTATATTGCAGTCTTCTACGTAACAGTTGCCACTCTTCCATTGCGCTGCACCTGTATTAACAGGAATCCAGCTAGCGAACGGCGTACACCTCCTGATTTGCGCCAGTTCAGCCGCACCTTCTTGAACGCAACGCGTAATGTACTCAACTGCAATACGTTGCACCGTTTGGCCGTGTAGTCCTAAGTCCTTACCCGAACCATTGGTATACTTCTGAACATCATAGGCTGATAAAAACACGCCGCGCTCCTTAATCGAGCGTTGGCTTAATTCATTAGTATAGTTCCAGACGAAATTAATGCTTCTTGCCATTCTATTAAGCAAAGGTTTCTGCTCGTTAGAACAGTGCTTTGCCTACAACTTCCTTCAGCCTAACGAGAACACTCTTGCCGTCTAGCCATAGTTACCCTGATTAGGCTTATAGTGGGAACTGCACCACCGCTCCATCCAACTGCCACCACACGTAGCCTATCAAGACACTACGCGCCTGCTTGACGCACTACAAAAAAAGCCCGCATCATAAACATGATACGGGCTTAGGCTTTATTTTAATGTCACTGCAACAGCTTATTCAGTTCATTAGGTTTGATCAAACCAAAGACTTACCTTCTTTTTTGGCGTTACGTATATCAACCACCAAAGCAGTGCAAAGGGTTATCAACACTAAGGCCGAAAGTACAGGCCAAATCATAATATAAACAGTCAATCCAAATGTGGACATCTTTTTCTCCTTAAGCCTCTTCTTTATGGAATTCAATTACACGCTGATCGATACTGTTGAAGTCAAAGTCTGGTGCTTTACTCAGTAACGTCATAATCGTACAGACCACAGCACTCGCACCATACGCAGTCAATGAACTCAAGAGCACAGTATATTCACGTAAGAAACCAACCGTGAAAAAGACCAAAACAACTGCAGTTATTAAGCCTATGATCAAACCCGCCATACGCCCAAAGAAACCAAATGCCATTAATCCTAGTACAACACCACCACCTACGGCTGCAAATAGCTCAAAGAACATGGCAATTGCCCCCTCAATAGGTAGCAAATCAAAGCGCACTACTAAGAACAAAACAAATGAAACCGCCACTGAAGTAGTAAAGGCCGCATTAGTCACACGATTCCAGTACAGGCTCACAATCACAGGGAAAACAATCGAGCCCCAAAGTGCACCTACAAAAATCAGCATGGCTAAAATATCCAGTTTCAAGCTCGCAAAGACCACACCCAATAGTGCAGCTACAACCATGGTCAAGCGACCGACCCATAGCATTTTCAACGGGTCAGGGTTGTTTTTAGTAATATGCTTACCGTAAACATCCGTCATGATAATGGCAGATAAAGCTGATAAATCAGAGTCCGCTGTCGAAGAAAGCGAACCGATGACCATAATAAAGAGCACACCCACCATAACTGGTGGCAAATAAGTTGCAGCCATTTGTGGGATCAAGTTATTTAAATCCCCGTCAATTGGTGTCACACCGGCAAACAATGCCAACAAGCCCAACATACCTAAGCCAATCACTATCGAACCATACCCAATGGTTGCGGTAATAAAACTCGGCTTAATTAAATCTTCTCGTACTGCAAATAAGCGCTGAGCAATGGTTTGGTTACCAATAGCATAAGCTAAAACTGCGACAAAATAGGGAGCACCTTGCTCTAAAATTGCAGTTGTAGAAAAGAAATCTTGCTGTTCTAACGTCAGATTAGGCATACCCTCTTCAAATAATGTTGGCCCACCTAACTGGAAAAAGATCATTGGAATAATAATAACAGCAGCTAAAATCATCGCTACTAACTGAGCAAAGTCAGTAAAGACCGATGCTCGGAAACCTGACCATAAGGTATAAGTTAGCACACCAAACCCAGCTATCATGACACCTTGGACAAAGCTTAGCGGAGATAAAATATCAACTAGCGCACCCGCAGCAGTAAAGTTGACCATTAAACTAATCACACTACCCACAATATTCGAGCCAGCTAAGACCATTTGACTGGAGCTACCATGCCGTGCATGCATAATCTCCGCCAAAGTATGAGCATTAGGGGCTAACTTACGGAAACGCCGACCAAAAGGATAGATAAACAGAATCATCAAAGCACCCCAAAATCCATAGTGGATTGCTCCTGATAAACCATATTTATAGCCTGAACTGGCTGCAGCATAAAAAGATGCTGCCCAAATCCATGTCGCCGTCATACTCGCAGCAGACATACCAAAACCAACAGAACCGTTAGCGGTCATATAACCGTCGGCGTTTTCTTGTTTTTTTCCGATAGTGAGTGTTAAGAGAAACGTAACGCCATAAAATCCCAGAAGAATCAATAACGCACTGCTCGTTGTAAATTGAAACATTCTTACTCCTTTACGTCGCTGACGTCACAGGCAAGACATATTTCACGCGACTATATTGCGCAACTCTACAAGGTCAGCAAGATGAGCTTGCGAGCGCATAAACTGTTAAAAGCAAACTAGACATAGCACTCTTGATATAAAACAAAAATGCTATCGTTACCAGGAATAAATCCTGCAGTGACAAGCCCGGTATATACCAGGAGAAGCGTAAATACTGCCTGTATCTGTATTTACGACAGTGGGAAACAATAACACTTATGGCAGGGATAGCCAAACTTGCCCCTTCCCCCCGCCTTAAGTTACTCGAAAAACCTCTTCAGTATTCTTTAGTTCGTTTTTTACGTAACGGACGCGTCCAACGCTCAGAAAGCACCACGCCACATAAAGTGAGACCACCACCAAGTGCATGATAAAGCTCCAAACGCTCAGATAAGACCAAAGCAGCAATAATGATAGTAAGCACTGGGACAAAATTAAAAAATACCGACGTACGACTTGGACCTAACGAGCGTACAGCTCGCATCCACGCCAAAGGTGCGGCAATGGATGCAAAAACACAGGCAAATAGCACTAAGGGTAAATTTGCACCGTTCAACCCAGCTTTTTCAGAAAAGAAAAACAAAGGAAACAGCACAACAATCGCAACCAGAATCTGCAAATACAGCAATTGCAAGGCTGGAATATCCATCTGCCAGTACTTTAATAAAGTGCTATAAAGCGCATAAGCAAAAGTGGCAAACAGCATCATCAGATCCCCCAAGTTAACCCCTTGCTGTAACAGCACCCCGAGATTACCCTCACTCATCACTAACAACACGCCAATGAATGAGCACACAATACCTGCTATAGCGCCCATGGTGACATGCTGGCCTAATGCAACAATCGCCATACCTAACGACATGACAGGCATCAACGATAAAATAATCCCCATATTCATTGCAGTGGTTTTCGGTGCAGCAAAATACGCTAAGCTTTGATAAATCGCCATTCCTAAAACGCCTAGGATAAAAATTTTGATCAAGTGTGGTCGAATATTGCTCCAGTTACGTAGTATTGGATGCAATAAAAATGGCGTAAACAACAAGCCTGCAAATAACCAACGATAAAATCCGATTTCAGCAGGAAAAATAACACCGACGGTCATTTTGTTCACTACAGTGTTTGCGGCCCAAAATAATACGGCCATCATTGGAAAAGCATATTGCACGTTAACCATCCTTCTAAATTGGAGCACTATTATCTCCCTCTCTATAAAAAAAGACAGGCGCATCTTACCGATCAACTGTTTCGCTAGCGCTGTCTCGTACAATAAAATGGTCCAATATAAAAAACGGCCGGAGCATCCTGCGTCCAGCCGTTTTTTCAAGCTCGTAATAAAGCGCTCTAAAACTACATCCCCAACATTCTCGGCAGCCCCATCGAAACACTTGGTATATAAGTCACAATCACCAAGAAGCTCAATAGCAACATCAACCATGGTAATGCCGCTCGTATCACTGCGGACAATGGCATTCCTGTCACTGCTGAAGTAACAAAGAGGTTGAGTCCTACCGGTGGTGTAATCAAACCGATCTCCATATTGACCACCATGATGATCCCTAAATGGATAGGATCAATACCTAACTGCACTGCAATCGGGAATAAAATAGGTGCCAAAATCAAGATAATAGCTGACGGTTCCATAAAGGCACCCGCAACCAGTAAAACAATATTCACAACAAGCAAAAACATCCAAGGCTGTAAACCCGCTTCTAACACCATAGCGGTAATTTGTTGCGGAATTTGCTCGGTTGTGAGTACATGAGCAAAAAGCATTGCGTTAGCAATAATAAACATCAGCATAATACTAAGCTTCGCTGACTCTAATACCACTTTTGGTGCTTCTTTAAGGCTCATGTCTTTGTAAACAAAGAGTGCAATGAAGGCAGAGTATACTGCAGCCACCGCTGCTGCTTCTGTTGGAGTAAACATACCTGAGTAGATTCCACCCAGAATGATGACCATCAACAATAAGCCCCATACTGCTTTACGTGCAGCACGCAACCACTCTCGAAACGTTGCCCGTGGTAATGCAGGTAAGTTCTTTTTTACTGCAATGATATAAATGGCCACCATCAATACTAACCCCAATAAAAAACCTGGGACAACACCGGCCATAAATAATGTACCCACTGAAGTTTCAGTTGCAGCAGCATAAACAACCATCACCACAGAAGGCGGGATTAAAATACCCAAAGTACCAGCATTGGTAACAATACCTGCGGCAAAAGGCTGTGGGTAACCTGAGCGTACCATTCCTGCAATAGCAATCGAGCCCACAGCTGCTACAGTAGCGGGACTTGAACCTGAAAGCGCAGCAAAAAGCATGCAAGCCAATACAGAACCAATTGCTAAGCCACCACGAATATGGCCTACAGTAGCATTGGCAAAGTCAATTAAACGTCGCGCCACTCCACCGGTTGTCATAAACGAACCAGCCAATAAAAAGAATGGAATGGCCAGCAAAGTATAGTGCTCGCTGGTTTCGAACAACTTAATTGCCAGTGAGCGTACTGAGTCTGGGCTGAATAAAATAATGGTAACAGAGCCCGCTAAGCCAAGCGATACAGCAACTGGAACACCAATGAACATCAGCGCAAAGAGCGCTAAGAATAGGAACAAAATAGTCATTCTTTAGCCGCCTCTGTCTCTGAAAGTTTCATCGCATCAGCAGCCTCATCCGCCAAACCTAAGTCCACTTGCTGATGACGAATAATGCGCACCAAAATTTCTAAATAGCGAATAAATACTAAAGTAAAACCAATAGGTACGATCATTGCGATATGCCACTGCTTAATACCATATTGACCTAAATCATCGGCACCAATATTTGCCGTAAGCAATGTATTAATCCACTCAAAGCTCGCAAAACTCAACAAACCGGCATAGCCTAAGCTAAACAAACAAGCAAAAATGGCAATCACACGCTGAGTTGAACGTGACGCTAATTTAACTAAAGCATCCACACCGATATGACCACCAATACGAACCCCATACGCTAAACCAACAAAAATAAGCCAAGCAAACAATGCCTTCGTTAAAGCATTACTCCAAGTCATGGTTTGAACAATGTCTAAAAAGAAATCACCTATGGTGAAAAAAAACTCAGACACGCCCTCTGAGTGCTCAGCAAAGTAATCAGCCAAACTATAAAAAAAACTATAGACGTTATTTAAAATGACATAAACAAAGGTTACTAACGTCATAGCAGACAGTAAGAAGACAATAAAAGCCTCTTCAAAACGGTCCCAAATCAGGCGCAAAGTATTCATACATTTCCCCCAAAACGGTTAGTACAATAAAAGACTAACCTGCCTGCAGCTTAAGAAACTCCACGTAACCCGAATGATTACGTGGAGATTCACAGATTACTGCTGGTTAGCAGCCTCCGCAGCTTTAATACGTTCGGCACCAATTTCTTGCTCAAACTTCTTCCAAACGGGCTTCACCTGATCACGCCACTGATCACGCTGCTCTTTAGTTAAAGTAATGATTTCGCTACGACCACTATCAATGATCGCCTGCTTATCACGCTGGTTAATTGCTTCAGCATGCAAGTTCACTTCAACAGTGACCTCATCCATAATGTTACGCAATTCTGTACGTACATCCTCTGGCAAACCATTCCAGAATTTGGTGTTAGTAATCACCATATAGTCGAGCAGGCCATGATTCGACTCAGTGATGTATTTTTGCACTTCGTGCATTTTCTGCGAGTAAATATTGGAATACGGGTTTTCCGCACCGTTCACTACACCAGTTTGTAAACCTTGATAGACTTCACCGAAACTCATTTTCCGCGGGTTAGCCCGTAATGCTTTAAATTGTTCGTCCAATACAGCAGAGGCTTGCACTCGGAACTTTAAGCCCCGTGCATCCCGCGGAGTACGCAGAGGTTTATTTGCTGACAACTGCTTTAGACCGTTGTGCCAATAACCCAAACCGGTAATGCCTTTATCTTCCATAGAAGCCAAGAGTTCTTGACCAACTGGACCCTTCTGAAAGCGATCAACGGCTTCAATGTCATCAAACAAAAAGGGCAGATCAAAGATCTGGATAGGCTTTGAGTAATGTTCAAACTTAGCCAATGATGGCGCAATCAACTGCACATCACCTAGCAATAAAGCTTCCATTTCCTTACCGTCACCAAACAATGAGGAGTTCGGATACACCTCAACCTCAACTTTACCCGGTAGACGCTCTTCAGCAAGCTTTTTAAATAGCAAAGCACCCTGCCCCTTTGGTGTGTGCTCAGCAACTACGTGAGAGAATTTAATTACAATAGGGTCAGCTGCATGAGCCAAACCCGCAAGTCCCAATGAAACAGCACAAACCAGTGCTTTAGCGGTCATTTTAAGCATTAAAATTTCCTCTTACTTCAATTAGTCAGTGCCGCACAGTGCGACAAATTATGTAACACACCAGAAAAATAACTGATGGCCTTTAGGTATAAAGCAACTTTCATACCCAAAAATAAAATATAAGACTAAGGTCGTACTAGGCATACCTAAAAAAGACTGAAAACTACAGTTTCGCTTGAACTATAAAGCAGTATGGGCGGATTTCCGCCAGACAGACTAAGCTGATGGCGATTTTTCGCCAACCCCTTCAAACCTCAACCCATGCTTACGCAGTTTGTCATGTAAAGTCTTCCGTGGCAGTCGCAAAGCTTCCGCCACCTCACGTAGCGACTGATGTGGATTCTTCAGTTCACTGATAATAAGGCTACGCTCATAGGCTTCTACTTGCTGGCTTAAAGGCAAATGCTGTTGGGCTACAGGATAAGCAGTTGGACTGATAGCTAAATCCAATCCTAAAGCAAAACGCTCTGCCGCATTTTGAAGCTCACGGATATTACCTGGCCATTCATGGGCTAACAGTAACGCACGAGTAGCAGCACTCAGCATAGGCTCTGCACTCTTATATTTTGTACAAGCAGTACTTACAAAGTGTTGGAATAACGGCAGAATATCCTCACTGCGTTGGCGCAGTGCAGGAATATGAATTTGTGCAACATTAAGACGATAATACAAGTCAGCACGAAAACGTCCTTCATCTGAAGCAATCAGCAGATCCTCTTTCGTTGCAGCAATGACACGAATATCTAAAGGAATGAGTTGGTTGGAACCCACCCTTTCCACCACTCGCTCTTGTAATAACCGCAGTAACTTAACCTGCACATCCAAGCTCATGCTTTCTATTTCATCGAGAAAGACTGTACCACCGTTGGCATATTCAAATTTACCAATACGACGCTTCTGGGCTCCAGTAAAAGCACCGCTCTCATGACCAAACAATTCACTTTCAATCACTGTTTCAGCCAAAGCACCTGCATTAATGGCAACAAAGGGCTTATCGCTACGGGACGACAAATCATGCAAAGCACGTGCGACCACTTCTTTACCTGCGCCGGTTTCACCAGAAATCAACACATCAGCTTGAATAGCTGCCAGTGCCCTGACCTGCTCACGCAGACGTTGCACACATGCTGAACCACCTAAAATACGCTCACCCAATAAGCGCTGTTCAGTTAAAGCTAAACGTAACGAACGGTTCTCCAGTACTAAACGACGCACTCCTAAAGCACGATGCACACTATCTAATAACAAATCGCTAGCAAAAGGTTTTTGCAAAAAGTCATAAGCTCCGTTACGCATCGCTTCTACAGCTAAAGGTACATCACCATGCCCTGTGATCAGTAACACCGGTAACTGCTCGTCAAATGCTTGAATCTGCTTTAACAGCTCTAAACCATCCATACCCGGCATGCGAATATCGGTGACAATGACACCTTGCCAATCTACCGGCAAAGTCTCTAAGACACCTTGCGCACTACCATAGGCCTGCACCTGCAACCCAGCCAAATCAAAGGTTTGCGATAAAGCCGTACGTAAATGTGCATCATCGTCCAATAACAGTACATCCGTGTCATGACTCACTTGCATCATATAAAACGATCCTCATTGGAGCTTAAATTGACTGTAGACGAAATCTGACGTAAATGTAATGTAATTTCAGCCCCACCTTCTGGATGATTAGCGAAAACTAAGCGTCCCTTTAAAGCTTGAATCAAGGTTGCACAAATAGCCAACCCTAACCCTAACCCTCGTGCCGTTGTTTTGGTTGTATAAAAAGGCTCGCAAGCCTGCTCAAGTGCTTCTACAGTAAAACCAGGGCCATTATCCCGTATTGTTAAAATCACCCAGCCATCTTGCACTTGGGTACTGAGCCAAATCTTACGCGGAAATCCTTTTTCACTGAGCGCATCTAAAGCATTGCTAATTAGATTATTCAATACCTGACGTAAACGGGTTTCTCCCGCCTCAACCCATAAAGTGGCATCTGGAATATCCCGCACGATCTCCACTTGTAAATTGCGCTGACGCTTTACATTCAGCGCCAAGGTGTCATCGATTGCCGGTTGCAATGCTACATGCTCAGAAGCTAAACGATCACGCCGCGCAAACGCACGTAAATGACTGATAATAGAGGCCATACGCTCTGTCAGTTCAGCGATCAACTCTAAATTTTTATGAACGTCAGCTATACGCTCTTTTTCCAGTAAAATTTTAGCGTTATCGGTATAACTACGAATCGCCGCCAGCGGCTGATTCAGCTCATGACTGATACTGGCGGACATAATGCCTAATGCTGACAGCTTGCCCGCTTGCACCAACTCATCTTGCGCCCTTACCAGTTCCTGCTGTGCAGACTCACGCTCTAAAACCTCTTGTTTCAGACGGCTATTTAGGGTTTGCAAGTCTTGTGTTCGAGTACGCACATTTTCCTCTAGCACACGCTTAGCATGCGCATCCATAGTGATGCGCTCAAGATAATGGCGCCGCCGCTGCATTAATAATCCCAAAGTCAACAATATTGCTAGTAAAGATGCTGCAGCCACCGCCATGGCCGTATTAACTGGCTGATTAATCAAGCGACGTGGCGCTAAAATACTCACCTGCCAACCGATTGTTTCTAGGTTTTTGTCAAAGGTGAGCCAATCTTGCTGCTTTAAGCCTATGGGTACAGGTTTTACTGAAGTATAAGGCTGATGTTCCGTGACACTACGCTGTTCTTGTGTAGTCAACTCCCGTGTGGCGGTAAAACGCCAATCTGCATTTGAGGTCAAAATCACAACACCATTTTTATCAGTAACCAATAATTGCTCAGGTGTTTTTCCCCATAAGGTCTCAGTGAAATCTAAATCAACTTTCACCACAATCACGCCAATGATTTCCCCATCAACATAGACTCCACTACCAAAATAATAGCCACGCTTAGAAGAAATATTACCTAAACCAAAAAACTCACCCACCCCGCCTGTTAATGCTCCTTGAAAATACGGACGAAACGCAAAATTATTACCTACAAAACTCCGCTCTTGCGCCCAGTTCGAAGCCGCTAAGGTCAAACCTTGGGTATCCATCAAGTAAATAACATCAGCACCCGTCTGTTGCTGAATGCGCTGTAATATTTCATTGCTAGTTTGTAATACATCCTCATCTGTGGGGGTCAACAAGGCTTGCTGCACATCAGGTAACCGGCCTAAAATTTGCGGCAACACCTCATAACGCTGCAAAACCCCTAATAAGTTCGCGACAAACAAATCCAGGGTTTGTCCATTACGGCGGTTGAGGTCTTCTAAATAATAGCCTTCAACCAAGCGCTGAATCGGCCAAAGTAAAACCAAAAATAAAAATGCCAACCACAATAAATTACGCCAACGCGGCCTCGCAAAGGCACTACGCCCTTTCCACATACCGGCCTCATAATCAGCAAAATGAATATCGTCTTTTAGCGGCTGCATATACTGCTACTTAACCAGTAATTTAATGAGAGTTTTCACGTATTCAGGCAGTGCTTGCGAGTCACGCACAACAATGCTGCGTTCACGCAGTGCCCAAGGCTCATCCAATTGTATAACCTTCAAATTCATAGTGTATTGATGCCGCAACGCTGAAGAAGCTGGCATAATACCAATCCCCACTCCTGCTTCGATCATGCGACACATCGACTCAAAGCCAAAGACTTGGATTCGCACATTCAGTTTACGCTGTAAACCATCCACTTGGCTTTTTAAAAAACGTAATAAACTTGAGCCTTCTTGCAAACATACATGTGGATAATTTAAGGTTTCCTCTAAGGTGATTGAACTTAAATGCGCTAATGGGTGCTCACTGTGCGTTGTCAATACTAATCGATCCGTGCTGAAAGGAATCACCTCTAAATCTTGAGCCTTAATCGGACCTGCAGTGATGCCAATATCTGCAGCACCTTCTGCTACACCACGCAAAACCTCTAAATTAATCCGCTCCTGTAAGTCAATACTCAGCTGTGGATGCTGCACCATCAGCACTGCCAAAATTTCTGGCAAAAAGTCTGTCACAGCTGTGGTATTGGCAAAAATACGAATATGTCCAACCTGTTGGTCACTAAACTCTGATAGTTCATTTTGTAAGTACTGCACTTGGCGCAAAATAATTCGCGCGTGTTTCAATAAAGTGGTGCCTGCCGCAGTTAATTCGACGCCCTGAGAATTACGGTACAGCAGACGAATACCGATCTGTTCTTCAAGTTTTTTGATCCGATTACTGGCGGCAGCAGTTGATATACATGACTTGCGCGCCCCCTGAGTCATGCTCGACTGTTCTGCAATATTGATAAATAAACGTAGGTCTGCAAGATCAAAATGCATATAAATACACCTTAGTGTTAATCAAAATCTAACACAGCATTAGAATAAAGGAGATATACAAAACACCAAAGCTTTTGGCATCATCCACCCCGTGCACAACACAGTAGGTTAAAGCTCCTCTAGCCCACACCCACCACTGACTAGTTGGCACAGCACCCCGTCCAATAAACGCATTTCCTACGCAGACTGATAAGGCACTTAGCTATGCTTGATTTTATTCTCAATATTATAATTGGCGGACTGCTGGGTTTTTTTGGTGGCTTATTAGGCATAGGCGGTGGCCTTTTTGCAATCCCAACCTTAAGTCTACTCTATGGGATGGACCAGCAACTTGCTCAAGGCACAGCCTTAGCTATGGTGGTACCTAATATTGTTTTAGGGCTCTATAAATACAATCAGCGCAATAAAATCGAGTGGAAGGCAGGTACTATTCTCAGCTTAAGCGCTTTTATTTTGTCTTGGTTCGGCGCTGTCATTGCAATTGATTTAGATCATCGCACCATGCGTCAAATCTTTATCGGCTTTCTGATATTTATTGCCATTTGGAATATTATCCAAACCCTCGGCAAACGGATGAGCACAGGTTTAAGGCATCTTCCTTGGCCTTACTTTGCTACTTTAGGCAGTATGTCAGGCTTTCTCGGCGGCCTCTTTGGTGTCGGCAGTGCAGTAATTGCAACCCCCATCATCACTATGTTTTTCGGAGCCACGCAAGTTGTAGCCCAAGGGTTGTCTTTAGCCATTGCCGTGCCGACGACCGCTGCCACTTTAGCCACTTACAGCTTTCATGGTCAGGTCAATTGGATGACTGGATTCGCTATGGCTATCGGTGGCGTACTCACTGTTTCCTACGGCGTCCGTGCCGCACACAGTTTACCGCAGCATATACTGAAAACTGTCTTCAGCGTCTTCGTACTGATCAGTGCCGCCCTACTGTACGGTCAGCTCGAGTAGCCTGGCAGCACCTCCACACAGTTACCAACCTGCTCATTGCCCTCTGCTTCATTAAGACAATTGTGCGTATAATGCGCACTCACTGCGCTTCCTCAGAGGCGCTTATGGTTCCCTCACCCCATTCAAAAAGGTGTCTTATGCTTAATCTATTAAGCCCACGTCAGCGTGTGGCGGTGGCAACGCTAATTGCGTTCCATATTTTTATTGTTATCGCTAGCAACTACCTTGTGCAACTCCCTATGACGCTATTTGGTTGGCAAACGACTTGGGGAGCCTTTAGCTTTCCTTTTATTTTCTTAGCGACCGACCTCACCGTGCGCTTACTAGGTAAGCAGGCGGCACGGCGAGTGATTGCCTATGTCATGTTACCTGCACTCTTAATCTCTTATGTTGTATCTGTGCTATTCCAAGAAGGCAGTTTTCGCGGGGCAGCAGCGTTACTAGAGTTTAACAGCTTTATTTTACGTATTTCTCTAGCCAGCTTCGCGGCCTATGCAGTGGGACAACTGGCCGATATACAGGTCTTTGACCACTTGCGCGAACTCAAACAATGGTGGATAGCCCCCACTATCTCTACAGTACTAGGCAACCTACTAGACACTTTTGTCTTCTTTTCTATTGCGTTCTGGGGCAGCAGTAATGCCTTTATGGCAGCTAACTGGATAGAAATTGCCGTAGTCGACTACTTCATTAAAATTTTAATCAGTTTGCTACTTTTTATTCCGCTATATGGCGTACTGTTGAATATACTACTGCGCATTATGGGGGCACCGATAACCGCAAAATCCACTGGATAACAGCGCATGGCTATGGAGGGCTCAATATCTATGCTAAGTTCAGGATGCACGCCTTACTAAAGCCAAAAGAATACTAGTAGACTGCAGCAGATATTTTTTACACATAGAAATCAATTCTTAACTATTCAACTCACCACTAAATACATCATTTAAGTCCGGCTCCCCTGGAATTGCATGCTCTTCTGCAGCCCACGCCCCTAAGTCAATCAGCTTGCAACGTTCACTGCAAAATGGACGAAAGGGGCTTTGCTCTCCCCATTCCACTGAAGCACCACATGTCGGGCAATCCACTTCAGTTACAGTGGTCATACTTGACCTCCTTTCAGGCTTAAATAATATTCATGTAAGCGACCTACTTTTTCATATAAAGCAGCTTTATCACCGGTATTACACAGCACATCATCAGCATATTTTAAACGCTCATCGCGCTCCAATTGTAACTGCATAATGGCACGTAGCTGTGCCTCAGGCACTTGATCTCGTTGCAATGCTCGAGCCAACTGCAATTCAGTGGGAACATCCACCACTAGCACTCGCTCAACTGTTTTATACTGCCCAGACTCAATCAGTAAAGGTGATACCAATATCGTATAAGGAGACTGTGCCGCGGCTAAAAATTGCTGAATTTCATCACGTATTAAAGGATGTAATAACTCTTCTAACCATTGCCGCTGCTCTGGCTCTGCAAAAACACGCTCCCTTAAAGCCGCTCGATTCAGCTGCCCGTCCTCAAGCAATATACCTTTGCCAAAACGATCAACAATTTTGCTTAACGCCGGACGACCCGGTTCAACCACCCAACGGGCAGCATGGTCAGCATCAACAGTAGCAACACCAAGCTCAGCAAAAGCATCAGCAGCCGCACTTTTACCGCTGCCAATCCCACCAGTAAGCCCTAATACCCAAGGTTTACCCACACGACGACCCTCTGTAGAAATTATAGGTACGATACGTCAGTTTAAATTGATACCTGCCCTAAAGCACGGAAAGTAGATCAGTCGACAGCTATACCCGCCTACAAATATTCCGAACCGTTTTATATCACGCCCGTGAGCAACACTGACCTATTTGGTAGATATGTTGCTTTACAATTTATTTAGGGAAAAATAAACGCTTCAGCTCGGCACCAGGATCATTGGCACGCATGAATGCTTCGCCCACTAAGAAAGCATGTACATTATTAATTTCCATCAGTTCTACATCTGTACGCTGTAAAATACCACTTTCTGTAATCACTAAGCGCTCTTCTGGAATACGTGGCAACAACTCCAATGTAGTTTCCAGTGACACCTCAAAAGTATGTAAGTTACGGTTATTAATACCTACCAGAGGCGTGTCCAAATGTGTCAAAACACGATCAAGCTCTACGCCATCATGTACTTCTGCCAAAACATCCAGCCCCATATCTTGAGCTGCAGCAGCCAGCTCTAACATTTGGCCATCATCTAAACAAGCAGCAATAAGCAGAACACAGTCTGCACCTAATGCACGCGCTTCAATAATTTGGTAAGGATCAACCATAAAGTCTTTACGAATTACAGGTAATGCACACGCATTACGTGCTTCTTGCAAATAACGGTCAGCACCTTGGAAGAAGTCAATATCCGTTAGCACAGATAAACAGGTTGCACCGCCTTGTGCATAGCTTTGCGCCAACCATTCTGGAACAAAGTCTTCTCGCAATACTCCTTTGCTCGGTGAAGCTTTTTTAATTTCAGCAATCACCGCTGGCTGTTTCTTGCGTACTTGTTGTTGCAAAGCGTGAGCAAATCCACGTGGAGCTGACGCCTGTTCAGCCTGAGCATACAGCTCACTCAAGCTCACAATTTGCTTACGCTGCGCAACCTCTTCATGCTTTCGCGCGACAATTTTCTCTAAAACCGTTGGAATACTCATGCGTTTGCGGCCTCCTGCTTAAACACGGAAGTAAAAGACACCAACTCAGATAACTTCTCTAAAGCCAACCCAGTGTAGATAGTATCGTGGGCACGCTCCACACCTTCTTTCAAAGTACTGGCCACACCCGCTGCATATAATGCAGCACCTGCATTCAGGGCAATCATTTCTGCGGCTTTATGAGCATAAGGCTGTTCACGCTTCCCTAAAGCATCATAAATCAGTTTATAAGAGGCTGACGCATCCGCTACTTCTAAACCAATAAGCGACTGACTGCTGATACCAAAATCTTCAGGCTGAATACGGTATTCTGTGATTTCACCATCCTTTAATTCAGCCACAAAAGTTGGTGCACCTAAACTGATTTCATCCATACCGTCTTGAGCATGCACAACTAATACGTGCTGACTTCCTAAACGCAGCAATACTTCAGCTAAGGGGCGGCACAATTGCTTACTAAATACGCCAATGACTTGTTTTTTAACTTGAGCCGGATTACTCATAGGCCCCAAAATATTAAATAAAGTACGCAGCCCTAACTCATGACGCGGGCCACTAGCATGACGCATTGCACCATGGTGTGCAGGAGCAAACATGAAGCCAACCCCAACTGTTTCAATACAACGCTTAACTTGATCAGCAGTTAGATCCAAATAAACACCCGCTGCCTCAAGTAGATCAGCACTACCACTATTGCCAGAAACAGCGCGGTTCCCGTGCTTAGCCACTTGCCCACCAGCCGCTGCAACCACAAAAGCTGCAGCAGTAGAGACGTTAAAAATATTCATACCGTCCCCGCCGGTACCACAAGTATCGACTAAATGCTCACCTTCAATCGTCACAGGTTCTGCTAATTCACGTAAAACCTGCACTGCCCCCACAATTTCATCGATACTTTCACTTTTCATGCGCATGGCCACTAAAAAGCCGCCTACTTGTGCGTCAGTGCACTGTCCAGTCATGATTTGACGCATGACCGTTTGCATCTCTGCTGTGCTTAGATCCAATTGACTAACCGCTCGACTCAGCGCCTGCTTAATGTCCATTAACGCTGTCCTCCCATTTGTTTTAAGAAATTCTCCAGCAAGGCATGCCCTTGCTCGGTCAAAATTGACTCAGGGTGAAATTGTACCCCCTCAATATTTAACGTCCGGTGTTGCAGCCCCATAATGGCTTCCAGCTCACCTTGCTCGGTCTGCGTCCATGCTGTAACTTTTAAGTCATCTGGTAAGCTTTCTGGCGCCACCACCAATGAGTGGTAGCGTGTAGCAATCAGGGGGTTATTTAAACCAGCAAACACACCCCGATTATGGTGATACACGGGGCTAGTTTTACCATGCATAGGTTGCTGGGCTCTCACCACAGCCCCACCAAAAGCCTGCCCAATACTTTGATGACCTAAACATACTCCCAACACTGGCACTAAGCCTGCAAATGCCTTAATTGCTGCTAATGACACACCGGCCTCATTAGGCGTACAAGGCCCTGGCGAAATAACAACCCGCTCTGGAGCCATCGCCAACAACTCTGGCACAGTGTATTCATCATTACGCACCACTTTGACCTCAGCACCTAACTCAGCAAAGTATTGCACTAGATTCCAAGTAAAAGAGTCGTAATTGTCGATCATTAACAACATATAAGGTGTCCTTAAGCGATTATGCCAAAACGATTACAGTAACTCTTTACGCAGCTGTGCTGGGCTTTTAGGTGATAACAAACCTGGCGCAATATCAAATACAGTTTTTGCACCGATATCATTCAAGTGAGCTAAACGATGAACAGCGCGGGCATAAGCTACAAGTACACTTGCCGTAAATTCTGGATTACTACCCAACGCCAGAGAATACTCAATGGTTTGAATACTATCAGTACCGGTATTACCACTACGGATCACAAAACCACCATGGGGCATACTGCTGTGTTCTTTGACAAAGGTATCCGCATCAATAAAATGCACTGTAGTATCATAGTCTGCAAAGTAGTCCGGCATGGTAACAATACTTTCTCTTACAGTATCGGCATCCGCCCCCTCTTCCAACACGATGTAACATTCACGCTTATGCTTTTCACGAGTCGTTAATTCAGGGCGCTCACCACTGCGCACACGAGCAATCGCCTCTTCAGATGGCAAGGTGTATTGCACACCTGACTTGACCCCTGCAACACGACGCACCGCATCAGAGTGCCCCTGGCTTAACCCTTTACCCCAAAAAGTGTAGGTCTCACCTTCAGGTAAAATGGCTTCGCCAAATAAACGATTCAAGGAAAACAAACCTGGATCCCAACCTACAGACAACATAGCCACACGGCCCGACTCACGGGCAGATTGATCCAAAGCCTCATAGTACTCTGGCACCTTAGCGTGGGTATCAAAACTGTCGACAGTATGAAAAAACTTGGCCAAATAAGGGCCTTGTTCCGGCAGGTCCGATCTAGAGCCACCGCAAAGAATCATGACATCCACTTCATCTTGATACTGTTCAATATCAGCCATTGAATAGACTGGAATTGAGCTATCTAACAAGGTAACACTGGCTGGGTCACGACGACTGAATACACCCACCAATTGCATGTCTGGGTTTTGTGCCAGCGCTGACTCAACACCGCGTCCTAAGTTGCCATAACCGGCAATTGCTACTCTTATCCGATGACTCATGATGTTTACCTTTACAGTTGAAACAAAAATTAAATACTTATTCAGTTACCCGGCTTACTCTTTTCAGCCAGCGCAACTGCTTTAAACATGGCTCGACGTTTATTTAAGGTTTCTTCCCACTCTAAATCCGGCTGTGAATCAGCGACAATACCGGCACCTGCTTGAACATGCAGCTCACCGTTTTTAATGACTGCCGTACGAATAGCAATGGCGGTATCCATATTGCCGTTCCACGCCCAATAGCCCACAGCGCCGCCATAAACACCACGCTTAACCGGTTCTAGATCATCAATGATTTCCATGGCACGCACTTTAGGTGCGCCCGATAAAGTACCGGCTGGCAAAATTGCGCACAATGCATCCATAGAATTCAAGCCACTTTGTAACTGTCCTGTCACATTAGAAACGATGTGCATAACATTAGAATAACGCTCAATAATCATTTTCTCGGTGACTTTAACACTACCTGTATCAGCAACTTTACCCACATCATTACGACCGAGATCAATCAGCATCAGGTGCTCAGCGAGCTCTTTTTTATCTGCTAACAACTCTTGTTCAAGAGCTAAGTCCTGTTCTTCAGTTGCTCCACGTGGACGTGTTCCCGCAATAGGACGGACAGTGACTAAACCATCCTCTACACGCACCAAAACCTCCGGTGAGCTACCCACCACGTGGAACTCAGCGAAGTTAAAAAAGTACATATAAGGCGTTGGATTAAAGCAACGCAAAGCACGATAAAGATCAATAGGAGCTGCAGTAAAAGGCACCGACATACGTTGAGAGATCACCACCTGCATGCAATCACCAGCAGCGATATATTCTTTAATCTGCAGGACCGCTTTTTCATAATCTGCCCGACTAAAGCTTGAGGCAAACTGCGGCTCAGGTCCATCAATGGCATTAAGGTCCACGCCCACACGAGGTATCAAAGGCTTAGCCAGCTGTGCCGCTAATAAATCAAGCTCAATAAGTCCCTGCTCATAAGCATCCGCTCTGCTCGGATCAACCAAAACAATTAAATGCAATTTGCCGGATAAATTATCAAACACCACTACAGCATCAGATACCAACAATAAAATATCAGGTGTACCCAAGGGATCTGGGTTAGGACATTCGGCCAAGCGCTTCTCTACATAGCGCACACTATCGTAGCCAAAATAACCAACTAAACCACCATTAAAGCGCGGTAAGCCAGGTAGAGTCGGAACACGGTAACGCTCTTTAAATTGCTCCACAAAGGTGAGAGGGTCATCTACCTCGAGATCTTCCACCACACGCTCATTAGTAATCACCCTCACACGTTTACCATCAACGCGTAAGCGTGTACTGCTCGGCAGTCCAATAATGGAAAAGCGTCCCCACTTTTCCCCTCCTTGGACAGACTCTAATAAGTATGAATAAGGTGCATCAGCAAGCTTTAAATAAATAGAAAGCGGAGTGTCAAAGTCGGCCAAAGTTTCGCGGGCCAAAGGAATACGATTGTAGCCTTGATCAGCTAAGCGTAAAAATTCTTCGTGAGTCATATCAGCCTCGTGGCAAGAGGAAAAAAGGGAACACAAACCATGCCGCTCAATGGCGAACAGTATTAATTAGACGCGCCAACGCCAACGGCCTGATGCCGCTAGTAATGTGCCTATCAATAGTTTGCGATCAACAACCACGAGCGGGTCCCTTGGGGTGGACTGAAAATATAAAACTACACTAGCGCAGGCCATCAGAACGCGCAAGCTGTAGATACTAGTTTTTGTTATTTCCATGCACAGCAGTCACTCATTGCAGAGCTTCACGCAAAGGACTCAAGCTGCGCTCAGACTTTTGTAGTATCTAACAACTCAATCAATACTTTCAGAACCGCGCTGCTGTTGCGCCGCTGCAATGAAATACTCACGCACTTCAGTTGCAGAACCCATAAACTCAACCAAATGTCTTCTATCCTGTAACTGATATTCGTACATAGGGTCATAATACTTACTCAGAATGATCTTAATCCAGTCACGATGAAGGCTATTATCACCACGTCGATGCTGCTCCAATGCCTGCAGTAAGAGAGCATGTGCCTCTTGATACAAAACCCCACCTAAACGCTTCTGGATTTTTTGCAGTGAGCGTGTCAGGTCATCACTAAAAGCGATAAAACCTGCCTCTTCACCAACTGCACGCTGCCACTCACCTAATTTATGCAGAATATAATTACAAAAACTGTGCTCGATCCGCTGCTCTAAAGAGGCTGTGACAATAATAATTGGAGCCTGAGCCATACGCTCACGTAAATTTAATGGAATCGCGCAACGACCAATGAGTTTGCTTTCATCTTCAAGCAAAATACGTTGGTGTGGGTTAACGTGGTATTGGCGCAATAACGCAATTGCCAGTTTATTTTCAAAATCAATTTGTGACGGTTGCCCCGTAGGTCGCTTACCAAAAGCACTACCTCTATGATTGGCTAAACCCTCTAAATCAATGCTGTGCTCTAAATCATTGAGTAAATCAGTTTTCGCACATCCAGTATGTCCAGCCAGTATGCAAAACTGACTATCCGCAACAATTTGTTCTTGGCTATCAATTAAAAAGCGGCGCATGGCCTTATAACCACCAATAACACGTGGGTACTCACAGCCGGCTTCCTTCATCCATTGCTGAACAATCTGGCTGCGCAAGCCACCACGAAAGCAGTATAAATACCCATGCGGATAATGACGGGCAAATGCCAGCCATTGCTCAATACGCTGCTCTTTCAGTTTACCTCTTACCAGTTGATGCCCTAGCGCTAAAGCAGCAGCCTGTCCTTGTTGCTTATAACAAGTCCCCACCTTCGCGCGCTCAGAATCAGTCATTAAAGGTAAGTTCACTGTGTGCGGAAATGCACCCTTGTTAAACTCAAGGGGCGCACGTGCATCCAACAGAGGTGTATCAGTCAAAAATAACCGAGCAAAATCTTCAGTGTCTGCTCGACTCATGACCGTACCTCAATCCGATAATCGGTGCGAGCCTCAACCAACTCCCCGATGGAATGAGCATAGACTCCCGCCGCCGTCAATATCTCTTCAAGTTGTGCTGCCTGTTCTGGTTGCACAGCAATCAATAAGCCACCGCTGGTTTGTGGATCACAAAAGAGCGCGCGCTGCTCATCAGTGAGCGGTGCCAACTTATCACTATAGGATTCAAAGTTACGGGTCGTACCGCCGGGTAAACAGCCTTGCGCAATATAATCACGCACCGGCTCTAATAAAGGTATCTTTTGCTCATCCAAGACAGCATTCACAGCACTACCTTCACATACTTCCAGTAAGTGCCCCATCAAACCAAAGCCTGTAACATCTGTAATGGCTTCTACACCAGGTAAACGAGCAACTTCGGCGCCCACTTTATTCATCAAGCACATAGTATCTCGCGCCAAAAACTCATGCTCTGGACGCAGTTTCTTTTGCTTTTGTGCTGTAGTTAAAATCCCGACACCCAGTGGTTTGGTTAAATACAGCTTGCAACCGGCCTTAGCGCTGCTGTTTTGCTTAAGTTGGTCTTTGTCCACAATACCCGTCACTGCTAAGCCGAAGATAGGCTCTGGGGAATCAATACTGTGCCCACCCGCTAGCATAATGCCTGCATCGGCACAGGCCTGACGCCCACCTTCGATCACTTGCTGTGCAACTTCTGGTGGCAAAATATTCACCGGCCAACCAAGAATAGCAATAGCCATAATAGGTTTCCCACCCATGGCGTAAATATCACTAATGGCGTTAGTTGCTGCAATACGCCCAAAATCAAAAGGGTCATCAGCAATTGGCATAAAAAAGTCGGTAGTACTTAAAATAACCTGACCATTACCAATATCATAGGCAGCAGCATCATCCTTGCTACTATTCCCTACTAGCAAGTTGGCATCAGCAGGCAAATTAAGACTAGAGATGAGAATCTGATCAAGTACTTTAGGGGAGATTTTACAACCACAGCCTGCACCATGACTATACTCGGTTAAGCGTACTACAGGTTGAGATACTTGCTGACTTGCTGGGCTATTCACGTGCGACTTACCCCTCAATAGATTTTAAATCTGACAAAGGTAGACATTATACAACTTCGCACAACTACAGTGATAGCTACGCTGTAGGTTTGCCTACGCTCAACCAATATCGATCAGCCATCTCAACACGCACTTACAAACTCATTCTCAATTTTTCACTGAAAGTAAACTTAAGCTTTGAACCGAATGAACTACTCGCCACTTTAGAAGTGGGGGCTTCCTAGGTCATACACTGACTTGGTGGGGTGCGTTGCAACACAGCAAAGGTTATGCAAATTGACTCGGCTAACTCCCTCACACCGTGGGCTTCTGTCATTGATATCCAGCAGCGTAAGCCTTCCTTTAGGATGTTGATGTTGGCGTTATAATCACGATCTAGAGTTTTATTGCAGCTTGGGCACCGCCATACCAGCCTGCTTTGTAGGCCAGCATCGTGGCAAACTGTGACCATGAGCTGTCGCTGATCACTTTAGCTAAGCACCTGTTTTTAACCATGCCTTTAACGTTCAAATCCTCAATAACAATAACATCGTGGTTTTTGATGAGATTGAATGAGGTTTTATGCAGGAAGTCTTTGCGCAAGGATGATGGACAAACAATGTAATCCTTCTGGAAGTGCCCTATATCAAGTGTCACAAACAAACACACAACCAAAAATACCGGTGAGTGCTCAGTTCGAAGGGGCTCAATAATGAGGCTTGAGCGGAAAACTTTCACGCACTGCTCTGCCTTACTCCCTCATGAACATACAGTGGGTACGGTGTCGCCCATGACTACGATATCAGCACAACCAAGAACATTCTCTCAGCTGGCATGGCTCTCTAGCTATAAGAATCCCCACCCTTTAGGTCGGGGAGGATATCAAAGAAAGAGCTCACGTAAGTCATTGAGTATTAAAGCTGGATTTTGCGCACAAATAGACTCGCCATAGTTATAACCGTAAGTGACCGCAACACAAGCGACTTGCGCCGCATGTGCAGCCTGTACATCATTACGTGAATCCCCGATAAATAGACATTCAGCAGCCGTTACACCAGCCTGCTCCATAACCCAAAGCAAACCGGTTGGGTCTGGTTTTTTTTGTGGAAAAGTATCACCACCGACAACCCAGTCAAAGAATTCTGCCATTTGCGTTTCTTCTAATAAGCCTGGTAAAAAACGCTCCGGTTTATTGGTGACTAAGGCTTGTTTAATACCCAGTTTCTGTAACGTTTTCAGAGTATCTATTACGCCTGGATATAAAGTTGTTAAGCTATTATCTTGAGCATAAGCCTGCATAAAGATGGCCAAGGCTTCAGCTTCTTGCTCGGCACTCACCTCTTGATGCTCAAAATGATCGGCTAGTGCACGTCGTACTAAAACTGCCGCCCCATTGCCTACCCAGTTACGCACTTTATCCATTCCTGCAGGAGCGCGCCCTAACTGTACTAGCATCTTATCTGTAGCAGCGGCTAGATCTGGAACAGAGTCAATTAAAGTGCCATCCAAATCAAACATCACCAGCTTAGGTAGCTGTCCATCTAGCACACTCAACAAGGCTTTCACTGTTGCACACCTGCCAACTCTGCTCGCATTGCAGAAATCGCTTGAGCGTAATCTGGTGCATTAAAAATTGCAGAACCCGCAACAAAAGTATCTGCACCCGCTTGCGCAATTTCTTTAATATTCTTCACGTTAACACCGCCATCCACTTGCAGACGGATCGGCAAGCCACTGGCATCAATGATTGCGCGTGCTTCGCGCAACTTATCCAAAGTACCTGGAATAAATGACTGCCCACCAAAGCCTGGATTTACGCTCATTAAGAGCACCATATCAACTTTATCGAGCACATACTTAAGTACATCGAGTGGCGTTGCTGGGTTAAAAACTAAGCCCGCCTTGCAACCACCTTGCTGAATCAGCTGTAAAGAGCGATCCACGTGCTCTGAAGCTTCTGGGTGAAAAGTGATATAGCTCGCGCCCGCCTCAATAAAATCACCAACAATACGGTCCACAGGTTTAACCATTAAATGTACATCGATAGGGGCTGTAATGCCGTACTTACGCAATGCATTGCATACCATGGGACCAACTGTAAGATTAGGAACATAATGGTTATCCATAACATCAAAATGCACGGTATCAGCACCGGCTTGGAGTACGCGCTCCACTTCCTCACCAAGGCGAGCAAAGTCAGCAGATAAAATAGACGGAGCGATTACAAAAGGCTGCATAAGGTCCTCACGGGTAGGTTAATCAAGCAATGCCTGAGCAAAGCCGTATAAAAATATCTAATCAGGCCACTATCTTAGCTGAATTAAGCCTCCTTGAGACAGCCAATACAGTTCAACCTTGTAAGTAACTCATGGTCATAAGCGTTCTACTGCGACAATCACTCTTGTTAAACTCATGATCGCCCAACAAACTAGCCACTGACTATCTAATACTCAACTAACTCGACTTTATCAGCAGCAATAGTATAAGCCGCATCCGCAAGTTCATTGCTGCTCAACTCAATATTCAAAGTGCCTTCTACCCACAAAGGCGCATAAATATCCTCTAATGGCATCCCTTGCGGATAACGAACTAAGACAATTTGATTCGGTGGCGGTGGTGGAACATGAATGCACGCCCCTGGGTAGGGTACTAAGAAAAACTCAACAAAGTTGCCTTTTCCATTGCTTTCTAACGGTACCGGATAACCACCTAAGAGAATTGCACGACCATCCAGTTCAGGGACAGTCTGCGCTGAATACATCACGGCCGGCAAATCTTCCCCAGAAGCACGCAAACCACCACGTTCTGGTGCATAAAAGCTGCTGTCAGCTTCTGGCGTATTATGACTGATTTCTGGCATATCCAGCAGCGCTTGAAGGTCTGACTCTGGCAGCAATTCTAACCAATCAGTTTCTTCTAGGGCTGCTGGTACTGTACTTGCCAATAGCAACATAGCCAGCAGGAAGTAACGCACTTCTATGAACGCTTATGCAAAGCTTCAAAAATAAACAACAAGACAATCGCACCAACTACAGCACCGATAAAACCTGCTGGCTGACCTGCTTCATAAATATTTAACGCTTGGCCACCATAGGTCGCAACCACAGACCCAGCTACACCTAAAATAATGGTCATAATAATACCTAAACCACTTTTACCTGGTTTAAGTAGACGCGCCAAAACACCTGCTAACAAGCCAATGAATAATGTACCTAAGATTCCCATAAGCTTTCCTTTTATATTTTTATTGAATTCGTCATATGGACAGCCATTATGCCTTAGGGTTCGCCATACGCTTAATCTTTTATCAGTTTTTCTAACTCAGCAATTTGTTGCTGCAACCGCTCTGCCGTAGCACTACGCAAGGTGGCATGCCCTACTTTACGACCGGGTTTAAACGCTTTGCTGTAATCATGTAAATGACAATCTGCTACCGCCAACACATCCACGGTTGCTGGAATACTTCCAACAAAGTTCAGCATGGCACTATGTCCCACCTTTGCAACCGAACCTAACGGCAGACCTGCAATAGCACGTAAATGGTTTTCAAACTGGCTCGACTCCGCACCTTCAATGGTCCAGTGCCCTGAATTATGTACTCGCGGTGCAATTTCATTCGCTTTTAAGCCATCATCGACTTCGAAAAACTCAAACGCTAAAACGCCAACATAATTCAACTCATTGAGTACACGGCCAGCATAATCTTGCGCCAACGCCTGCAGGGGATGCTCATCACTGGCCACCGATAAATGTAAAATACCTTCATGATGCACGTTATGCACCAATGGGTAACAGCTGACCTGACCATCACGGGCACGAACCGCAATCAAAGACACTTCGCCGCTAAAATCAACAAAGCCCTCTAAGATGCATGGCACATTACCTAGGTAGGCAAAAGCACCTGCAACATCAGCTGCCTCACGCAAAACCTTCTGACCCTTACCGTCATAGCCTAAAGTGCGGGTTTTAAGAACTGCAGGCAACCCAATCTGAGCAACGGCTGCTTCTAAATCGGCCTGGGATAAAACATTAGCAAACTCAGTGGTCGGAATACCCTGTTCTTTAAACATAGATTTTTCAAACCAACGGTCACGCGCAATACGTAACGCATTAGCACTAGGATAAACAGGTACAAACTGTTCTAAAAAAGCAACTGTTTCAGCCGGCACACTTTCAAACTCAAAAGTAACCAGATCCACGGACTGCGCCAGTTTTTTTAGGTGCTCTTGTGAGTCATAACCGCCTAATAAATGCTCACCTACAGCTGCCGCACAAGCATCTTCAGCAGGATCAAGAAAAGTAAACTGCATTCCTAAAGGGGTTCCAGCTAGCGATAACATGCGTCCTAACTGCCCACCACCAATCACACCAACTTTCATGACTTAAGCCTCTCGTGGATCAGGATGATCCAATACAGTTTGTGTTTGCTTTTCACGGTATGCGTTGAGCGCCACATGAAACTCAGGATGTTTATGCCCAACAATACTAGCTGCCAATAAAGCAGCGTTAATCGCTCCGGCTTTACCAATGGATAGAGTGGCCACAGGCACACCTGCGGGCATTTGTACAATAGATAATAATGAATCCACCCCAGACAACATGGATGATTGTACGGGCACACCCAATACTGGCAAATGAGTTTTTGCTGCGCACATACCTGGTAAATGCGCTGCACCACCGGCGCCGGCAATGATCACCTCGATACCACGTCCATGTGCTTGCTCAGCATAACTGAATAATAAGTCTGGAGTACGGTGCGCAGAAACCACTTGCACTTCATAAGGGATGCCTAAAGTTTCGAGCATGTCTACGCTGTGGCTCATTGTGCTCCAATCAGACTTGGAACCCATAATTACGCCTACCAATGGACTCATCAGTGTTGCCTCTTAAAAGTTTGGGCGCTCATTCGCGCTACAAAAATAACAAACCACGCAATACGGCGTGGCTTGGAAAGAAAATATTTAAGTTAAATTATAGCGCACTTGCAGCATATTACTAAAACGCTGACCGATAATTTAAGCGCTTCATATTTCTACGTCCTAATAACCACCTTGCACCCCTAAACTAACCCCCAATTCAACAGCCACCGCCCAAGGCAGCAATAAAGTATCTAGCAATACACTAAAAGGCAGATCTAAAGCTGCATATTTAGGCGGTTGCGCTCCAAAACGCTCTATCGGATAACAGCCCCCCTGCAAAGCATACCAATCCAGTCGAGTGCCCGAATAAATCACAGGAGCTCCCACTTGCGCCGCATCTAAGGTGCGCACACTGGCACAACCACCACTGCACATTAATGCCATCAAAACTAGCGCAAAAAGCTTATTACTCATCCCAACCCGCTTGATGGTGCTCCCCCCATCGCGGCAACATATCTTGTGGGATTTGTAACACATTAAGGATTCGTGCAACCACAAAGTCCACCAAATCATCAATGCTTTGTGGACCATGATAAAAACCAGGCGATGCCGGTAATATCACCGCTCCCATATTGGATAGCTTAAGCATGTTTTCTAAATGAATACTGGAGTACGGTGCTTCTCGAGGCACAATAATCAACTGTCGGCGCTCTTTCAATACCACATCAGCTGCGCGCTCAATCAAATTATTACAGGCCCCAGTAGCAATAGCCGATAACGTCCCTGTGGAGCAAGGCACAACTACCATGGCATTCGGTGCACCAGAACCAGAGGCCACCGACGACATCCAATCTTCTTTGCCATACACTCGCACCTGACCTGCCGCTGCCCCAGTATATTCCGTTAAGAACTGCTGCATTGCTTGCGGCTTAGGCGGCAATAACACATCTGTTTCTGTTGCTAATACTAACTGTGCCGCTTTAGAAATCAAAAAGTGTACTTCACGATCTTCCTGGACTAAACAATCTAGCAAACGCAAGCCATATTGAGCACCCGAGGCACCAGTCATGGCTAAAGTAATACGTTGAGGTCCCATCATTGTGACGCCTCCAAAGCTTCCAATAATTGACCATGGATACCACCAAAACCGCCATTGCTCATAATCACAACCTGAGTACCTGGCTCTGCCAAAGCTAATACGCCATCAATGATAGCTGGCAAACTCTTACAAACTTGAGTTGGGACCAATGCATCAGCTACTGTGCTCGCTAAATCCCACCCCAAATGATCAGGCGCATACCAAAAAACATGGTCAGCTAACTCTGTAGATGGAGCTAAGCCTTCACGGTGCGCGCCCAATTTCATTGAATTAGAGCGCGGCTCAATCACTGCAATAATCTTTTGTTCACCCACTTGCTTACGTAAACCATCTAAGGTGCTAGCAATCGCAGTCGGGTGGTGAGCAAAGTCATCATAAACCGTCACTCCTCGCACACAGCCTAAGTTCTGCATGCGGCGCTTAACATTTTCAAACTCAGCTAAAGCTTGCGTACCGTGCTCAGCAGTAACCCCTACATGGCGAGCAGCAGCTAAAGCTGCTAGGGCATTAGCAACATTATGCAAACCAGTGAGCGACCAACGCACCACTCCCTGCTCAATACCATCTAGCAACACACTAAAGACCGACCCATCTTGTTTAACTAGACGAGCCTGCCACTGCCCTCCAGGGCCCGTTGTTTGTATTGGCGTCCAGCACCCCTTCTCTAAAACACGTTTAATGGCTTGCTCTTGCTCTGGGTAAATAATCAATCCGTTGCTTGGTACTGTACGCACAAGATGATGGAACTGCTGTTCAATGGCTGCCAAATCAGGAAAAATATCCGCATGATCAAATTCGAGGTTATTTAATATGGTAGTTCGCGGCCGATAATGAACAAATTTTGAACGCTTATCAAAAAAAGCACTATCATATTCATCTGCTTCAACAATAAAGAAGTCAGTACCACCTAAACGAGCGGAAATTCCAAAATTTTGCGGTACACCACCAATTAAAAAACCAGGCTGCATCCCTGCATACTCTAAAATCCAAGCCAACATACTGCTGGTGGTAGTTTTACCGTGAGTACCTGCCGCAGCCATCACCCATCGGCCTTGCAAAACATGTTCTGCTAACCATTGCGGACCGGAGACATAAGGCAGCCCCACATCTAATAAGTACTCCACCGCAGGGTTACCACGAGATAAAGCATTGCCCACTACCACTAGATCTGGCGCTGGCTGTAAATGCTCAGGTAAATAGCCTTGCATCAGCTCAATACCTTGCTCTTGCAATTGAGTGCTCATCGGTGGGTAAACATTCACATCCGACCCCGTTACTCGATGCCCCAACTCTTTCGCCAACAATGCTAAAGAGCCCATAAATGTGCCACAAATGCCTAAAATATGAATATGCATACAAACCTCAACTGAATGCTAGCTAGATTAACACACGCTATCGCGAGCTACCGTGTTTCAAGCAAGCACCGTACATTTGCATATCAGCGCTGCTTTCAGGCAGGATTATCAGTCTAATAATGACTACACGCTACAATAAAGAGAATTGCTATGCGCATCGTTCCTGCCGAATTAGATCATCTAGACCGCTTAGCTCCAATGTTTGTTCACTATCGAGAACTCTATGGCGCAATGCCGCAGCAAGCCGAATCAAAACAATACTTAGCCGAGCGTATTAAAAAGCATGAAGCCATTATTTTACTGGCTTTTGAAGCAGATAAATTACTGGGGTTCTGTTTAGTGTACCCAAGCTTCTCGTCAGTCTCATTACGTCCAATTTGGATCTTAAACGATCTGTATGTGATCGAAGGGGAGCGTCGAAAGAAAGTAGCCAAACAACTGCTGCAAGCCATTGCCGAACAAGCACGCGCCAATAATGTACTGCGCCTAAGAGTGTCTATTAGCGCTAATAATGTCATTGCTCAACGCCTCTACGAGTCGGCTAAATTTATCGAAGACCAGCGTTTTAGAAACTATATTTTATTACTTTAACCTTCCTATTACGCTGTAGAAACATTTACAGCTCAAAATACTTACGTTTCTCACAGGTCATACTGCAAACTTAACAAATTATCAAACATGGCAATATTTGGTATAGATCAATAAATACCCCTATAATTGCCGCACTTTTCACTCACCATTGGATACGTCTTATGAGTTTTAGCAAAATCCCAGCCGGCAAAGACCTACCTCACGATATTTATGTCGCGATTGAAATTCCTGCCAATCACGCTCCTATCAAATATGAAATTGATATGGATACTGACAGCCTAATGGTTGATCGCTTTATGGCAACCCCTATGTTCTACCCAGCAAACTATGGGTTTATTCCTAACACTCTAGCTGACGACGGCGATGCTTTAGACGTTTTAGTGGTAACCCCATACCCAGTCGCCCCAGGCGCTGTCATCCGTGCACGTCCAATTGGCGTATTGCATATGACTGACGAAGCTGGCGGTGATGCAAAGCTGATTGCTGTACCACACGAAAAAGTGACCCAACTATATAATGACGTACAAGAATATACCGACTTACCACCACTGCTGATTGAGCAAATCAAGCACTTCTTTGAAAACTACAAAGACCTTGAAAAAGGCAAGTGGGTCAAAGTTGAAGGTTGGGGTAATGCCGCTGAAGCTCGTGAAGAGATCAGTAAAGCTGCCGCTGCTTTTAACAAGTAACATAAGCCTGCAGCGATTAATGCCTTTATTGATCGCTGCAGTTATTAACCTGCCAATTTAAACAAGCTGATTCCCCTGCCAAAACCACCCCACGATCCAAATTCTCGTATTGATTAAACCGCTAAATCTACTGCCCTCTCTGAAGAAAAGACGTTAATAATTTAGCTCAACCTACAGTGCTGTTATACTTTGCCATACACCATTGAGAGCACAACATCGCTTATCTACAGATAAGCCCATAGAGTCAGTTGCGCTCTATACCCCTAATCCTTTATTTTGTGAGGGCTGTATGGCTCGCCAAAAAAAATTACCGGCATTTGAACAATCCTTAAGTGACCTGCAAGCACTGGTAGAACGCCTTGAAAGCGGTGATCTCTCCCTTGAAGAGTCACTAGCAACTTTTGAAAAAGGCATCGCCCTTACTCGGGAATGTCAAAGCGCATTACAAGACGCGGAACAACGGGTGCAAGTTCTACTCGAGCAAAACGGCACGCTTACTGAACAAACACACGATGGAAGCCTTCTGCCTTGATTTCAGATTACCAGCATTTTTGTCAGCAACATGTTGATGGGGCACTCGAACAACTCCTACGCGCACCAACTTTCGAACTACAGCGTTTATACGACGCAATGCACTACAGCGTCATGAATGGTGGTAAGAGAGTACGTCCACTGCTAGTTTTTGCCAGTTGCCAAGCTCTGGGGGGTGAAATACAACAAGCATATGGTGCAGCCTGTGCTGTAGAGTTAATCCATGCCTACTCACTGGTTCATGATGACCTGCCCGCTATGGATGATGATGACTTACGCCGCGGCCAGCCAACAACACACAAGGCATTTGACGAGGCGTACGCAATCCTTGCAGGCGACGCCCTACAAGCGCTAGCCTTTCACGCATTGTGTGACGAGAATCTCTCACCGGTCAGCAGCCAACAACGCTTAGACATGCTCAAAGAGCTTTCCAATGCAGCGGGGGCAAAAGGCATGGTTGGTGGACAAGCAATTGACCTCAGTGCTGTCGGCCAAATCATTAGTCAGGATACTTTGGAACTCATGCACCGCCACAAAACAGGAGCATTAATTCAAGCTAGCGTGCGTTTAGGTGCACTAGCTAGCAACCACGCTACAAAACAAAAACTTGAAGCTTTGGATCATTACGCACAATCCATAGGCCTAGCCTTTCAGGTACAAGACGATATTTTAGATGTGATCAGCGACACTAAAACATTAGGCAAACAACAAGGTAGCGATATTGAGCATGGCAAACCAACCTACCCAGCACTACTAGGTTTAGAAGAAGCACAACGCTACGCCCAAACACTCAAACAGCAAGCCTTAGAGGCTCTGTCTGACTTTGATCACAAAGCTGTACACTTGCGTCAACTGGCTGACTATATCGTCTCTCGCAACAACTAATTCTATACCTGCAATCGAGCATGGATGGGGCTTGAATCTCAGCAAAGCCCCTTGTCACTTGTCACTTGTCACTTGTCACTTGTCACTTGTCACTTGTCACTTGTCACTTGTCACTTGTCACCCAACCTAGTTTGACCCACAAACCTAGCTGCTAGCTAAACTTTAAATTAACAAAAACAAAAAAGCCCCTAGCATTTCTGCTAGAGGCTTATAATGTGTATCTCTCAATACATGGTGGGTCGTGTGGGATTCGAACCTACGACCAATTGGTTAAAAGCCAACTGCTCTACCACTGAGCTAACGACCCAAAAAAATGGTCGGGGTAGGGGGATTCGAACTCCCGACATCCTGCTCCCAAAGCAGGCGCGCTACCGGACTGCGCTATACCCCGATGGCTCCACGACCTGGACTCGAACCAGGGACCCAATGATTAACAGTCATTTGCTCTACCGACTGAGCTATCGCGGAACTTACTACAGGCTTCTGCAAACTTCGCTTGATGTTTGCCTCATCTGTGGTGCGACATTCTACTGGATTTTCTAACCTTGTCAACACCTTAATCAAAATATTTTTAAAATCTTTTTCTTAAGGCACTTCATAGGTATTTCCTGTTGAAGTCGGCAGCTATTATAGCCTATAAAAACAATATTGGAAGCCCTAAAAATATTTTTTAAACTGAAAATTGATCTTTAACCATTCAGCTCAGGTTGACACCCTCTCCGGCCTAAAGGACAGAGATTCCTACTGCTAGACGACCATGCCCGACCGCGAGAATGTTACGTGCCGCGTTGATATCGCGATAGTGGGTAACACCGCACCCACTGCACGTCCATTCTCATATTCCAAGTCCTGCGATACCTTTCGGCCTCGACTCGGGCAAACTGCCGCAACTCGAACAGGTTTGGGTGGTGTATGCCTCGTCAACTTCCTTAAAAACAATGCCTGCGTGAGCGCATTTATAGTCC